>DATLJJ010000292.1:0-2694 GCA_035538975.1 Sphingomonas sp.
GCTCACCACCTTCTTCACCAACCCTTTCACCACGCCCTTCCTGTTCCTCCTCTATTACAAGGTCGGGCTCTGGGCGTTGCACCTGTCGGGTACCTCGCCTGCGGAGGCGAAGACGGCGGTGGCAGACGGCAGCTGGCTGCACTGGGCGGCGGCGGACGTCGGCCTGCCGACGCTGTCCGGCATGGCCATCTGCGCCGTGGCGGGTGCGGTCATCGGCTATTTTGTCACGGCGCTCGCGTGGCGCCTCTGGGTACTGCGCAAATGGCGCAAGCGCTCAGACGAGCGCTCGGCGCGGCCGATTGACGCAGCGTGATAGCGGCCTAATACGGGTAACTTTCTTACTCAAGAAGGGCCGCATGATGCGTCTTCCGCTGCTCGCCACTACTTTCCTCGCCGCACCTGCGCTGCTCGCCGGCTGCACGCGCGCCGACAATCCCTCGCCGAACGTCGCCGAACAGAGCCCGGCCGTCGTCCAGGCCGCGGTCGCGACTCCGCCGGCGGCGCCGAAGCCGACGTTCGGCAGCTATGGCTTCGATGAGGCCGGCATGGACCGCTCGATCGCTCCGGGCGACGATTTCTACGGCTATGCCAATGGCACCTGGGCCAAGACCACGCCGATCCCTGCCGACAAGTCCAACTACGGCGCGTTCAACCTGCTCGACGATCTCTCGAAGCAGCGCACGCGCGAGATCCTCGATGCGGCCAAAGCCGATCCCAATTCGAAGATCGGCGTCGCCTATTCCACCTATCTCGACCAGGCGGCGATCGATGCGAAGGGGCTTGCGCCGATCCAGCCGTGGCTGAACCAGATCAAGGCCACGAAGACCCGGGCCGCGCTCCCGGCGCTCTACGCCCAGGCAGACCGCAACGGCGTGCCGGTGCCGTTCGCGAGCTATGTCGGCCAGGACGACAAGAACCCCGAAGCCTATGCGCTGAACATCTTCCAGGGCGGGCTCGGCATGCCCGACCGCGATTATTATCTCTCGACCGACGCCAAGCTGGTCGAGACGCGGGCCGCCTATGAGAAGCACCTCGCCAATGTGCTGACGCTGGCGGGCGAGGCAAACGCCGCGGCGCGTGCGAAGGCGATCGTCGACTTCGAGACGAAAGTCGCGCAGGCGCACTGGACGCGCGTCGAGAGCCGCGACGCCAACAAGACCTACAACAAGCTGACCGTCGCCGAGCTGCGCAAGCTGGCGCCGGGCTTCGACTTCCCGGCCTATTTCAAGGGGATCGGCGCGCCGGTCGACAGCGTGATCGTCGCGCAGCCGAGTGCAGTGGCGGGGATCGCAAGGCTGATGCAGGCAACGCCGGTGCCGGTGCTGCAGGACCAGCTGCTGGTGCGCAGCCTCGACGGCTTCGCCGACGTGCTGCCGAGCGCCTTCGACAAGGAGCAGTTCGCCTTCTACGGCACCACGCTCTCGGGCACGCCCGAGCAGGAGGCGCGCTGGAAGCGTGCGGTCAATTTCACCACCGATGCGATCTCTGACGAGGTCAGCCAGGCCTATGTCGCCAAGTATTTCCCGCCCGAGACCAAGGCGGCGGCCGACAAGCTGGTGAAGAACGTGATCGAGGCGATGGGCCGCCGGATCGACCAGCTCGACTGGATGGCGCCGGAGACCAAGACCAGGGCGCACGCCAAGCTCGCCGCCTTCACGCCGAAGATCGGCTACCCCGATCGCTGGCACGATTATTCGGGCCTGACGATCACCGCGGGCGATGCGCTGGGCAACAACATCCGTGCCAACAACTGGGCGCATGAGGACAATGTCTCGAAGCTCGGCCAGCCGATCCGGCGCTGGGAGTGGGGCATGACGCCGATGGAGATCAACGCCTATGCCAATTTCGGCATGGTCGAGATCGTCTTCCCGGCCGCGATCCTCCAGCCGCCGTTCTTCGATCCCAACGCCGACCCGGCGGTCAACTATGGCGGCATCGGCGCGGTGATCGGGCACGAGCTCAGCCACCATTTCGACGACCAGGGCGCCAAGTACAATGCCGAGGGCAAGCTGACCGACTGGTGGACGCCCGCCGACGTCGCCGCCTTCAAGGCGCGTACCGACGCGCTGGTGGCGCAGTACGACCAGTACGAGCCGCTGCCGGGCATGCACGTCAAGGGCGCGCTGACGCTCGGCGAGAACGTCGCCGACCTCGCCGGCCTCACCGTCGCCTATGACGCTTACAAGCATTCGCTGAACGGCGAGAGCGCGCCGGTGCTCGACGGCACTTCGGGCGACCAGCGCTTCTACCTCGGCTGGGCGCAGGTGTGGCGCCGCAACTATCGCGAGGCGAACCTGCGCCAGCGGCTGCTCACCGATCCGCACTCGCCGTCGCAGCAGCGCGCGTGGGTCGTGCGCAACCTCGATCCCTGGTACTCGGCCTTCGCGCCGGAGCAGGGCAACAAGCTGTTCCTGACGCCCGAGCAGCGCGTCCGCATCTGGTAATCGGCTGCGATCCTCTCCCGCATCGGCGGGAGAGGGCCCAGTCCGCGCTTGACCATGCCCGTCCGACCGAACATCGGTAGCGGGATGGCGAGCTTGCCCACCACTTCTTCTGCGCCGCGCGGCTTCCTGCCGTTCGTTGCCGCGATCCTTGCCGGGTTCGCGGCTGCGGCGCTGGTGCTGCTCACGCTCAACGATCGCGCCGTCGCGATCGGCTTCGCGGCGGCTGGCATCCTTGCCGCGGGCGTGCTCT
>DATLJJ010000293.1:0-2861 GCA_035538975.1 Sphingomonas sp.
CATCGGCTTCTGGTCGGCGTCGGCGATCTGGCGCGCGATGCGATAGTTCACGTCGACGAAGCGCACGCCCGACTCCCAGTCGATCGGCGGGGTCTGGACCACCGAGTCCGACGGCTTGTGATAGTTGCCCGAGAGGAAGGCGTCGGTCGCTGCCTTGCCCGGACCCTTCTCGCCCGGCCACAGGAAGACCGAGGGGATGCCCTGCTGGACGAAGCGATAATGGTCCGAGCGGACGAAGAAGGCTTCGTCGGGGCGCGGATCGCCCGATACGCCGACGCCGATCTCCGCCGCGGCCTTCTGCACCATCTCGCCCAGCGTCGAGTGCGCGGCGCCGAAGGGGGTCACGTCCTCGAACTTGTAGGTGATGATCGGCATGTCGAGGTTCACGTCGGCGACCATGTTCGCCTTGGGCACCGTGGGGTTGCGCGCGAAATAGTCGGAGCCGACGAGACCCTTCTCCTCGGCGGTGACCGCGAGGAACAGGATCGAGCGGCGCGGCGCCTTGCCCGATGCCTTGAAGCGGCGCGCCTCCTCGATCAGCGAGGCGATGCCCACGGCATTGTCCATCGCGCCGTTGTAGATGGTGTCGCCCTTCGCGTCGGGCTTGCCGACGCCGACATGGTCGAGGTGCGCCGACAGGACGACGACTTCCTGCCCTACTTTCGGGTCGCTGCCCGGGAGAATGCCCGCGACATTGTAGCTGGTGATCGGGGTGGTCGCGGTCTTGAGCGCGACGCTGAGCGTGGCCGGAAGCTGGACAGGCTTGAACACCGCCGCATCGTCCTGCGCAAGCTTCGCCACTTCGGCCCACGGCGTCTTCGCGCCGGCGAACAGCTTGGCAGCGCCGGCCTGGCTCAGCATGCCGAGGCCGGGCGCGGCGGGAGTCGGGATGAAGCCGGTGCCGTCGGCGTGCGCCCAGGTGACCCGCGGGCGATCATAGCTGCCCGCGATCATCGCGAAGGGATAGCTGCCCCGGCCCGCGCGCGGCGATTCGAGCGTGATGTAGCCGACCGCGCCCTTCTTCATCGCGATCTCCGCCTTGGTGGCGGGGCTGGAGAAGTGCGCGCGCTCCTCGCTGGGGAAGGCGCTGGGGGCGCCGCCGAAGAAGGCGACGATCTTGCCCTTTACGTCGGCGCCCTTGTAGTCGTCGCGGCCGAGCCCGACGATACCATAGCCGACGAAGACCACCGGTGCGGTGACGCTATAGTCGGTTTTGGCGGGGTTGCCGGCGGGGACGAAATCCTGGCCGAACACCAGCGTCTCGGGGGCGCCGCCCTTGCGGGTCAGCGCGAAGCTGCCCTTGTCGGCGGGCTTGTAGCTGAGCAGCGGCACCTTCTGCAGGTACGAGCCTTCGTCGCCGGCGGGGCGCAGCCCGGCCTCGTAGAACTGCGACGCGACATATTGCGCGGCGATGTCGTACTCGGGGCTGCCCGCGTCGCGGCCGCGCATCTGGTCCGACGCGAGGAACATCACATGGCTCTTGAACGCCGCCTGGTCGGCGGGGAGCTCGGCGTTGAGCGCGGCATTGACCTGGGCGGCGCCGGGGGCCGGAGCCGGTGCGGGCGCTTCCTGGGCGATCGCGGTAGTGGAGGAGAGCAGGGCGAGAACGAACGGCGCAGTCGATCGAAACATCAAGGGGAACCCTCTGAATCCGGGAAATGCCACATCGGTAGCATTTTGCGACTTGCAGGCAATGCCGTAATCCCACGCGAGAATCTGATGGCGGGGCGCGGCCGCCGTCCTATATCGCTGGCATGATGGCAGACGCTCAGACCGCAACCCAGCTTCCCCAGGTCACGCGCCGCGAGGACTATCGCGCGCCCGAGTGGCGCGTTCCCGAGATCGCGCTCGACTTCGACCTAGATCCCGCCGCGACGCGCGTGCGCGCCACGCTCAGGGTCGAGCGGAACGGCGCGAACCAGGCGCCGCTGCGGTTGCTGGGCGACGGGCTGACGCCGCTCGCGGTGTGCGTCGACGGCGAGGAAGCCGCCGGCTGGGAAATGGACGGGTCCGATCTGGTGATCCCGCTCGCGGGCGATGCGCACAGCATCGAGACCGAAGTGGTGATCGCGCCCGAGCGCAACACCCAGCTGATGGGTCTCTATGCCTCGGGCGGGAATCTGTGCACCCAGTGCGAGGCCGAGGGCTTCCGCCGCATCACCTTCTTCCCCGACCGCCCGGATGTGCTGAGCACCTATCGCGTGCGCATGGCCGCGGACAAGGCGCGCTTCCCGGTGCTGCTGGCCAACGGCGACCCTGTCGCGCAGGGCGAGCTCGAGGGCGGCAAGCACTGGGCCGAGTGGCACGATCCCTTCCCCAAGCCGAGCTACCTCTTCGCGCTGGTTGCGGGCGATTTGGTCGCCAACCGCGGGACCTTCACCACGATGAGCGGCCGCGAGGTGCAGCTCGGCATCTGGGTACGCTCGCCCGACCTGCCCAAGACCAATCATGCGCTCCACGCGCTCAAGCTGGCGATGGCGTGGGACGAGAAGGTCTATGGCCGCGAGTACGACCTCGACGTGTTCAACATCGTCGCGGTCGACGACTTCAATTTCGGCGCGATGGAGAACAAGGGGCTGAACATCTTCAACAGCCGCTACATCCTCGCCGACCCCGACACCGCGACCGATTACGACTATGACGCCATCGCCGCGGTGGTCGCGCACGAATATTTCCACAACTGGTCGGGCAACCGCGTCACCTGCCGCGACTGGTTCCAGCTGAGCCTGAAGGAAGGGTTCACGGTCTTCCGCGACCAGAGCTTCTCGGCCGACCAGGGCTCGGCGGCGGTCAAGCGGATCGAGGACGTGCGGGGCTTGCGCGCGAGCCAGTTCCCCGAGGACGCCGGTCCGCTCGCCCAT
>DATLJJ010000294.1:0-1592 GCA_035538975.1 Sphingomonas sp.
CGCCATCGTCTGGCAGGACCGCCGCACCGCCGACATCTGCGCCAGGCTGAAAGCCGACGGCCGCGAGCCCGTGATCTCGCAGAAGACCGGCCTGATCATCGATCCCTATTTCTCCGGAACGAAAGTCGCATGGATCCTCGACCACGTGCCCGGCGCCCGCGCGCGCGCCGCGCGCGGCGAATTGATGTTCGGCACCGTCGATTGCTACCTGCTCTGGCGCCTCACCGGCGGCAAGGTGCACGCCACCGACGCCACCAATGCCTCGCGCACGCTGCTGTTCAACATCCACACCGGCCAGTGGGACGACGAGCTGCTGGAGATCATCGGCGTGCCGCGCTCGATGCTGCCCGAGGTGAAGGATTCCTCCGCGCGCTTCGGCGAGAGCACGCCCGACCTGTTCGGCGGCCCGATCGCCATCTCCGGCATCGCCGGCGACCAGCAGGCCGCCACCATCGGCCAGGCCTGCTTCCGCCCGGGCATGATGAAGTCCACCTACGGCACCGGCTGCTTCGCGCTGCTCAACACCGGCACCACGCCGGTCGTGTCGAAGAACAAGCTGCTCACCACCGTCGCCTATCAGCTCGACGGCAAGCGCACCTACGCGCTGGAAGGCTCGATCTTCGTTGCAGGATCGGCGGTGCAATGGCTGCGCGACGGCCTCGGCATCATCAAGCACGCCGCCGAGACCGGACCTCTCGCCGACCAGTCCGATTCCATGCAGAGCGTCTATCTCGTCCCGGCCTTCGTCGGCATGGGCGCGCCCTATTGGAATCCGCGCGTGCGCGGCGCGCTGTTCGGCCTCACCCGCAACACCGGCCCCGCCGAGCTCGCCCATGCCGCGCTGGAAAGCGTCTGCTACCAGACCTACGACCTCTGGGCCGCGATGCGCGCGGACTGGCCGAGCTCGGAAACCGCCAGCGTCGTGCTCCGCGTCGACGGCGGCATGACCGCCTCCGACTGGACCATGCAGCGCCTCGCCGATCTGCTCGATGCGCCGGTCGATCGCCCCGTCATCCAGGAAACCACGGCGCTGGGCGCCGCCTATCTCGCCGGCCTCAATGCCGGCGTCTATCCCGAGCCGACCAGGTTCGCCGACAACTGGCGGCTCGAGCACCGCTTCAAGCCGAACATGAGCAAGGCGACGAGGGAGCGGAAGCTCGCGGGCTGGGCGAGGGCGGTGAAAGGCGTGCTGGCGAGCGACGAGGGGGAGGGGTAGGGATTTTTTGGAGTGGCTTCAGGTTGAATCGCTTGCCACGAGCTCGGTGCAACCTCTCCCGCTTGCGGGAGAGGTTGCGCCGAAGGCGCGGGTGAGGGCTTTATCCTCTAGGAGGCTATCCCAATGCGGAAACACCCTCTCCTCAGCCCTCTCCCGCAAGCGGGAGAGGGAGCTCACTTACGTTCTAGGAATCCCATGATCCTCCCCGACGGCTATTCCGACGTCCCCGCCGGCAAGATCGCCGCCGTCGTCACTCATCTGGAGATGACCGCGCCCCCTCCGCGCCGCGACGATCCCCCCGGCAACTGGACCCTGCGCAAGGTCGATAGGCCCGCGCTTCCCTGGTACCGCGACATCTTCCGCCGCGTCGGCGAGA
>DATLJJ010000295.1:0-2355 GCA_035538975.1 Sphingomonas sp.
TGCAGCATGGCGTGGCCGGTGCGGTCGGCGGCGGCGCAGGCGCGCTGCACCGGCTTCTCGCCGTAGTTGGCCGTGTGGCCGCCGAACGGGCGCTGGTAGATCGTGCCGTCCTCGTTGCGGCTGAAGGGCACGCCGGCGTGCTCAAGCTCGTAGACCGCCTGCGGCGCCTCGCGCACCATATACTCGATCGCGTCCTGGTCGCCGAGCCAGTCGGAGCCCTTGACGGTGTCGTACATGTGCCACGACCAGTGATCGGGCGTGTTGTTGCCCAGGCTCGCGGCGATGCCGCCCTGCGCCGCCACGGTGTGGCTCCGCGTCGGGAACACCTTGGTGATGCACGCGGTCTTCAGCCCCGCCTCGGCGCAGCCCATCGTCGCGCGAAGACCCGAGCCGCCGGCGCCGACGACGACGGCGTCATAGGTGTGGTCGATGATCTTGTAGGCGCTCATCAGGCGACGGCTCCGGCCGTGAAGGCCAGCTTGAGGATCGAGAAGATCGCGAACGTGGCGCCCGCGATGGTGAAATATTTGAGCAGGACGAGCAGCACGAAGCGCGTGTGGTCGTGCTGATAATCCTCGATCACCACGGTGAGGCCGTGGTGGAAATGGTAGAAGACACTGACGACGAGCAGGATCAGCGGCACCGCGACGATCGGCTGGGCGATCCAGCCGACGAGCGTCGCATAGTCGTGCGCCGGCAGCAGCGCGATCGAGATCAGGAACCACAGCACGAGGATCAGGTTCGATCCGGCGCTGACCTTGTGATGCCACCAGGCGTCCGCGCCCTCATGCGCCGAGCCGAGGCCGCGCACGCGGCCGATGCTGGTTCCGTTACCCATTGCTCTTCTCCAGCAGGAAGACCCAGAAGGCCGCGGTAGCGAGAATCGAGAAGACGAAGGTGGCGAGCGCGGTGCGCTTGTTGCCGCCCAGCTCGAAGTTCGCGCCCGCGTCGAGGAAGAGGTGCCGCACGCCCGAGGCCATGTGCTGGAAGAAGGAGAGCGTGAGCCCCACCGCCAGGATATAGCCGAGGATGTTCAGCCCGCCCGACTTGGCCGTGAACAGGCCGGTGAAGGCCGCATATCCGTCGGCGCCGGAGGCCAGCGCCGAGAGCCACCATACGAACAGGATGGTGCCCACGGTCGCCATGCCGCTTCCGGTGACGCGGTGCAGGATCGAGACCGTCATCGACGGGCCCCATTTCCAGATCGAGAGATGCGGCGACAGTGGTCGCGCCGGGTTGCGGACGTTGGCCAAGGACATTCCTTTCGGGTCGACGCCGCTTCCTTAGTCCGCGCGCCGCCGGATGCAAGTCGCAACGCGGAAAGGCCGGGTGGCTAACCGCACCTTAACCAGTTGCGCGCATAGCCCGTTCAGGAGTGCCGCGTCTGATGCGCGGCGGCGAGAGGGGATTTCCTTCGTGACGATTGTGGCTTCGACCTACGACCTGCCGGCTCCCGGCACGATGAGCGCGCGGATCGATCTGGCTGCGCGGCTGGGCATCTTCGACTTCGACGGCACGCTCCTCGCCTCGAGCCGCGATGCCTGGGCAGTGCTCGAGCCCGACATCCGCGCCGTATCCGAAGCCTATTGGCAGCAGTGGTTGCGCTGCTTCGCCGAACAGCGCAACTGGGCGCCCGACGACACCGAGAAGATGATCGATCTGGGTATCCAGTTCCTGCGCAACCGTTTCCTCGACACGTCGGGCAAGACCTGGATCGAATCGATCGAGCGCTCGGTCGCCGCGGCCTATGCAGCCGACGTGCCGCCGATGGCGCTGCTCTCGATGATCAGCGCGAGCGACCGCGCGGCAGTCGACGTGGTGATCCGCCGCGTCGCGCGCGACGATGCACGGCTGCCGGCGCTGATCGACACGCTGATGCGGCTTTCTGCGCTCGAAGGCGACATCACCGTCGAACTCTATTCGATGTACCGCGAGCACAGCGCGCAGGCAGCGCGCGACCGGCTTGCCGCGGAATTCCGCGACTCGATCGGCATGACCGTCGAGCGCGCGAGCAACGAAGGCGACCAGCTGCGCGTGCAGGCGGTGCAGACCTCGGCCGCGGCGCGCGGCATGCTGGGCAAGGCGAGCGAAGTCGCAGCGGCGGCCGAGCAGTCGGCAGTGGCGATGCGCGAGGCGGCGCAGACCGCGGCGGGGCTGATCCGTGCGATCGAGGAAGCGCGCACCGAAGTCGAGGCCGCGGCCGAGATCGCGACGCGTGCCTCGGGCCAGGCCGGCGCCGCAGTGGGGATGAGCGAAATGCTCAGCGAGCACGCCAAGTCGATCGAATCGATCCTGAGCCTGATTCGCGACATCGCCGGGCAGACCAATCTCCTCGCGCTCAACGCCACGATCGAG
>DATLJJ010000296.1:0-2774 GCA_035538975.1 Sphingomonas sp.
GGCTTGCGGTTTCCCTAAGGCACCTGCGCCCCGATCGATCCGTGTAAGCTCTTGATCCTGCTTTGGTTTCCCGCTGCCGAACCGCCTTCTTACAGGTTGGATGCTCTCATCGATCGCGAGTCGCGCAAAGCACGAAATGGGCATTCGCACCTGTTGATAACGTGGATAACGGGGACAAGTCGGGTCAACCTGCAACCGGCGTCCAGCCGGGAGGCGCAAGCTCGAATCCTTCGAACCGGAAGCCCGGGACCACCACGCAGCTCACCAGCGCCCAGCCGGACCGCGCCTCGGTGGATTGCCAGCGATTCGCCGGCACCAGGACGTGGGGCGCATAGCCGCGAGTCACGTCGCCGCCAAGCGCCAGGGTGCGGATCTCGCCCGTTTCTTCCTCCATCAGCACGTCCAGCGGGCTGCCCGCGTGCCAGAGCCAGAGCTCATCGGCGTCGACGCGGTGCCAGTGCGAGCGCTGCCCCGCCTCGAGCAGGAAATGGATTGCGGTTCCGCCCGGACGCGCGCCGTCCGTCGCGGCTTCGGCACGCCATGTCTCACGGTACCAGCCACCCTCCGGGTGCGGCGCAAGCCCCAGCGTCTCAATGATCCTGCGCGCCTCGTCCAAAGCTGTCCCTCCGATGACCCGTTTGTAATTTGCGGTTCATGCAACCGCGGTTAGCCAGAGCACGTTTCGGTTCCGACCCTTTCCAACAACGATAATATCGGGAGTTTGTCATGCGTAACCTGTTCCTGACCGCCGCCGCGATCTCGCTCGCGATTCCGACGGTCGCCGCCCTTCCGGCCCCCAAGGCCGAGGCGAAGAGCTATTCGTACAAGGACAGCGATCAGCGCCGCCATCGCCGCTACGCCTATCGCGAGTGGCGTGGTCGCGACGGCCGCACCTATTGCCGCAAGCCCGACGGCACGACTGGCCTGATCGTCGGCGGTGTCGCCGGTGCGCTGGTCGGCCGCACGATCGATACCCGTGGTGACCGGGCGGCAGGCACCGTGCTCGGCGCAGTGGTGGGCGGCCTCGCCGGCCGCGAGCTCGAGCGCAGCGACCGCGGCGGCCGCCGTCGCTGCCGCTAAGGCCTGATCGATCCGCGGAGCATGGAGTTAACTTCTAGTCGCTAGAAGCGCGCCCATGCTCCGCGTGCTCATCCTTTCGACGCTGTTTCCCGACGCGTCGCGCCCCAATTTCGGAGTCTTCGTGGAGCGGCAGACCCTGGGTCTCGCCGCTCGCGAGCATGTGGCGCTGCAGGTAGTGGCGCCGCTGGGCATCCCGCCCTGGCCGCTGGCCGGCTTCGGCCATTACCGCGCGCTGAGTGCCCTGCCGCTGTGTGAGCAATGGAAGGGCCTGACGGTCCACCGGCCGCGCTTCCTCAACTTTCCCGCGACCGGCGGACGTCATCATGCCGCGATGCTGGTCCGCGCGCTCGGGCCGGTGCTGGAGCATATCCGCCGCGATTTCCCCTTCGACATCATCAATGCCGAATATTTCTTTCCGGACGGTCCCGCCGCGGTGGAGCTCGGCCGGCGCTTCGGCGTCCCCGTCGCGATCAAGGCGCGCGGATCGGATATCGACCATTGGGCGCGCAGCCCGGCGACCGGCCCGCAGGTCGTCGCCGCGGCGAATCGGGCCGACGGGTTGCTCGCGGTCTCGCAGGCGCTGCGCGAGGACATGGCGGCTCTCGGCATGCCGCGCGAGCGGATCGAGTGCATCTACACCGGCGTGGACCTCACCCGCTTCGCGCCGACCGACCGCGATGCGGCGAAGGCTGCGCTCGGGATCGAAGGGCCTCTCGTCGCGTCCGTGGGCGCGCTGATCCCGCGCAAGGGCCACAGCATCGTCATCGATGCCGTCGCGGCGCTTCCCGGCGTCCATCTCCACATCGCCGGCGAAGGGCCCGAGCGCCCGCGGCTGGAGGCGCAGATCGCGCGGCTCGGGATCGGCGACCGCGTGCGTCTGCTCGGGCCGGTCGCGCACGACGCCCTGCCCCCTTTGCTCGCCGCCGCCGACGCGATGGCGCTCGCGTCCCGCTTCGAAGGCTTGGCCAACGCCTGGCTCGAAGCGCTGGCAAGCGGCACGCCGGTGGTGATCACCGATGTCGGCGGCGCGCGGCAGGTGATGAACAGCGCCGCGGCGGGGCGTATCGCCGCACCCGCCCCACAGGCCTTTGCCGAAGCGATTCGCGCGCTGATCGTTGCGCCCCCCGAGCCGGCTGCGGTGCGCGCCGCGGCCGAGCCCTTCACATGGGAGGCCAACGGCGCCGCGCTCCATGGCTTCCTGCGCGGATTGGTCGATCGCCGTGCCGCAGCCGGCAACCGCACTGCCGCCTAGCACGCGGAAGCCGGAACGCAGGCGTCGCTCCGCCGTTCGGTGGCCATGGGCGGGCGACGGAGAGATTAGAAATGGACGACCGCCAGCAGAAGTCGATCATCGGGCGCGATGCGGATGCCGCGCCGACCGAAACCCCCGCCAACGACACGCGCAATGGCACGAGCCCACCGCTGGCCGGGGACCTCGACGATCTCGACGACTTCGACGAGGATGAAGGCTTCGACATCGTGTTCGTGCTGGAGCCTCATCCCTACGGCCCACATTGAACCGTCGCTCGGGGCCGGAAAGGCGCTGCGTTGACATAAGTGGCGCTTGTCCGCGACACTGGTCCAATCCAGCGCGGAGACCGGCACATGGCGGGTAAGAAGAAAGACGCGAAGGGCGAAGCCAAGAAGGGCTTGAAGCTTCCCAAGGACATTGCGGGCGCCAGGATTCCCAAGGA
>DATLJJ010000297.1:0-1829 GCA_035538975.1 Sphingomonas sp.
AGGGGGCTCGACGGCCTTCGTGTCGTCGATGGCTCGATCATGCCGGACCTCGTGTCGGGGAACACCAATGCGCCGATCATCATGATCGCCGAGAAGGCCTCCGAAATGATATTGGAGGATGCGGGCTGAATTCGCCCTGAAAGGACATTCGACTTGCCTACTCGATTTCGGATCGGCACCCGCAAGAGCGCGATGGCGCTGGCACAGACGGAAGAAATCGCACGCCGCCTGACCGCCGCGGTGCCCGGTCTCGACGTCGAGATCGTCAAGTTCGACACCACGGGCGATCTCGACCAGACCAGCAAGCTGTTGTCGCATGGCGGCAAGGGCGGGGCCTTCGTGGCGCAGATCCGCGCGGCCGTGGTTTCAGGCGAGCTGCAGGCAGCCATGCATTCGCTCAAGGACATGCCGGGTAACGAGGATACGCCGGGCCTCGTCATCGGCGCCACCTTGTCGCGCGATCCGCCGAGCGACGCGCTGGTGCTGCGCGAGGGCGTGACGCTGGAGGCGCTGCGCCAGTCCCGCGGCAAGGGCCTCAAGATCGGCACCAACGCGGTGCGCCGGGCGGCCTATGCGCGGCGGTTGTTTCCCGAGGTCGAGATCATCCACTTCCGCGGCGCCGCCGATACGCGCGTGCGCAAGCTCGACAATGGCGAGAAGCAGCGGCTGCCGGACGGCGGCGCGGTGGGACCGGCGGATGCGCTGATCATGGCGCGTTCGGGCCTCGATCGCGTCGGTCTGGCGAACCGCATCGCCTACGAATTCACCGCGACGGAGATGCTGCCGGCGGCAGGGCAGGGCATCGTCGCGGTCGAATGCGCGGCGCAGGACTGGCAGACGCGAAAGATCCTGTCAGCGATCGACGATCCCGCCGCGCACGCCTCGGCCGACGCCGAGCGCGAGGTGCTGTGGGTGCTGAACGGCCACTGCAATTCGCCGGTGGCCGGCTTCTCGACCATCTCAGGTGATCACATGTCGCTCACCGCGTCCGTGCTCGACCTCTCCGGCAACACGATCATCGAAGTCTCGCGTGCCGGCCCTGCCAATCGTCCGCGCGAGCTCGGCCGTGCGGTGGGATTGGACCTGCTGGCGAAGGGGGCGGCGGAGATTATCGAGCGCAGCAGGCCTCGCTGAGGCTCGCGAAACCACGATCGGCGATCATGCCGTTCTGCGCCTGTTTTGCCCGACGTGTCAAACGCGCGGGGTGAGCCATGCCAGCCCAAGGCTTTCAATGGCTTGTCTACTGTGCATGGGGTTGTTTTGGGTTTTCTGTTGCCGTGCCCGAACGGGCCAAATCGATCAGCCCCGCACGCGCTTGATCATCTGCTCGACATGGGCGATCGGCGTCTCCGGCTGGATGCCGTGGCCAAGATTGAAGATCAGCCGCCCTTGCGCGAAATTTGCCAGCACATCGTCGACGGCGCGATCGAGCGCGGTACCGCCTGCAATCAGCACCAGCGGATCGAGATTGCCCTGCACGGCGACCTTGCTTTGCACATGATCGCGGATGAAGCCCGGCTCCGCGGTCCAGTCGATGCTGACGGCGCTGACGCGGGTTGCCTCGACATAGGCTGGTAGCTGCGCGGCGGCACCGCGCGGGAAGCCGATGATCTTCGCATCCGGTACCTTCGCGCGTACGCCCTCGACGATGCGCCGCGTCGGCTCCACCGACCAGCGCGCGAATTCGGCTGGAGGCAATACGCCGGCCCAGGTGTCGAAGATCTGCAAGGCGTCGGCTCCGGCCGCGAGCTGCGCCAGCAGATATTCGATCGAGTTGTCGACCAGCACGTCGATGATCGCCGAGAAAGCTTCAGGATGGCGATAGGCCA
>DATLJJ010000298.1:0-4668 GCA_035538975.1 Sphingomonas sp.
CTTTTCCGCATCGGTGGCTTCTTCGTCGACACCGATCGCGACGAGGACGAGACTTCGCTCACCTATGAGGGCGCGGACCTCGATTTCGACGGTGTCGAGACGCAGCACGAGGATATCAGCCAGCAGACCTATGCGATCACCGCGGACACGCTGATCCCGCTCGGCGCGCTCAAGCTAGGCGCTGCGTTTGGCTGGAACGGCTATCGCGACCACACCGACGCCCTTGCGTCCGAAGGCGGCGAAGAGGATCTGAGCGACCTCGAACTGGTCGAGGTCGAGTCGACTCGCATCAAGGACGACGAATTCTCGGGCACGCTGTTCCTGCGCTATGGCGACGACGGCGCGTTCAAGGTGAAGGCGGGCATCGACCTGCTGAGCAAGAAGCGCCTGGGGGCGAATTCGGTGCTCGACGTCGAGGACGACGAGACCGAGGAGAACCCCGCCGCGACCTTCACGATCAAGGAAAAGCGCTACGATCCCTATGTGCGCCTGACCTTCGAGCCGACGAGCGAACTCTCGGTCGACGCGGGCCTGCGCTACGAGATCACCGATCGCGACACCGTCGGCAACCTCGGCAGCGCTTCGTACAACGCCGAAATGCTCAACCCGTCGCTGCACGTCCGCTACGCGCCGACTGCGCACGACCAGTTCCGCGCCTCGGTGGCGCGCACCGTGCGCCGCCCGAGCTATGACCTGATCTCGCCCTATGAGCAGGAGGAAAGCCCCGGTGACGACGACATCACCTTCGGCAATCCGGCGCTGCGCAACGAGCAAGCCTGGGGTGTCGATCTCGGCTACGAGCGCCGGCTGGGAGCCAAGGGCATCGTCGGCGTCAACTTCTTCTACCGCGACATCACCGATCTGGTGGAGCTGGTCGTGACCGGCGACAATGGCGCCGGCCAGGCGTTCACGCCACAGAACATCGGCGACGGCCAGACCTGGGGCTTCGAGGTCGATTTCTCGACCCCGGTGAACCTGTTCGCGTTCGGCGAGACCGGGCTGTTCGCCAACTACACCTATCTCGACAGCGAGACGGTGGATCCGTTCACGCTCGAGAAGCGGCGCTTCAACAACCAGCCGCACCATATCTACAACGCAGGCTTCATCCAGAACGTCGATCCGGCCGGGATGAGCTTCGGCGCGACGGTGTCGGGCCGCAGCGGCGCGTTCGAGTCGAACTTCGACGAGACGATCGACCTTCGCTACACGCCCGACCTCGAAGCCTTTGTCGAGAAGCGCTTCGGCAAGAACTTCGTCTTCCGCATCTCGGCGCAGAACCTGCTCGATCGCGTGAAGAAGGAAGACTTCCGCAAGTACGACGGCGACTCCTTCGCGGAGATCCTGGAGAACCGTGCCGCCGGCGACCTCGACGAATATGAGATCGAGCGCGAGCATTCGGGCCCGCTGGTCCAGTTCACGCTGCGCGCGGCGTTCTGATCGGCCGATCGGGTGCAAGAAGAAGGGGCGGCCTCGCGGTCGCCCCTTTTTCGTCGTTCTGCGGTTCAGCCGGGCCGGCTCACCCGTCGATGTTGCGCCGGAAGGTCTCGGGCAGGAAGAACAGCCCCCCGACCAGCGTCACCGCCGCCACCACGATCGGGTACCAGAGGCCGTAGTAGATATCCCCCGTGGCCGCGACCATCGCGAAGGCCGCCGTGGGCAGGAAGCCGCCGAACCAGCCGTTGCCGATGTGATAGGGCAGCGACATCGAAGTGTAGCGGATCCGCGTCGGGAAGAGCTCGACCAACAGCGCGGCGATCGGCCCGTAGACCATCGTCACATAGAGGACGAGCACGAACAGGATCGCGACGACGAGCGGCTTGTTGATCGCCGCTGGGTCAGCCTTGGCCGGGTAGCCGGCTGCGGTCAGCGCCGCCTGCAGCTCCTTCTGGAACGCGGCGATCACCGGCTTGCGTCCTGCCGGATCGCGCAGCGCTTCGGTGGTCGGCGGAACGATGACTTTGTCGCCGACGCGCATCATCAGGCTGTCGGGAACGCGGTCGCTCCACTCATCGGGAGCGACGCGGTACGGCACGCCCGCCTTGGCGAGATAGGCCTTCGCGACGTCGCACGGCGTGGTGTCGAAGCTCTGCTTGCCGATCGGATCGAACTGGACCGAGCATTTGGTCTGGTAGGGTGCGAGCACCACCGGCGCCCGCTCGCGCGCCTCGGCCAGTGCCGGATTGGCGGCGTGGGTGAGCGCGTTGAAGAGCGGAAAATAGGTCACCGCCGCGAGCAGGCAGCCCACGAGGATGATCGGCTTGCGCCCGATCCGGTCCGACAGCCAGCCGAAGAAGACGAAGAACGGCGTGGCGAGCGCCAGCGCGATCGCGATCAGGACGTTGGTGGTCGCGCCGTCGACCTTGAGCATCTTCTCGAGGAAGAAGAGCGCGTAGAACTGGCCCGTGTACCAGACCACCGCCTGGCCCGCGACGGCGCCGACCAGCGCCACGATCACGACCTTGAGGTTGCCCCATTGGCCGAACGCCTCGGTGAGCGGCGCCTTCGAGGTCTTCCCCTCATCCTTCATCTTCTGGAAGACGGGGCTCTCGGAGAGCTGGAGGCGGATCCACATGGACACGCCGAGCAGCACGATCGAGACGAGGAAGGGCACACGCCAGCCCCAGCTCGCAAAGGCCGCCTCGCCCACCAGCGTCCGCACGCCGATCACGACGAGCAGCGCCGCGAACAGCCCCAGCGTCGCAGTGGTCTGGATCCAGCTCGTGTACAGGCCGCGCTTGTCGTTGGGCGCGTGCTCGGCGACATAGGTCGCCGCCCCGCCATATTCGCCGCCCAGCGCCAGTCCCTGGAGCAGCCGCAGCAGCACCAGCGCTATCGGCGCGGCGACGCCGACCGAGGCGTAGCTCGGCAGCAGCCCGACCACGAAGGTCGACAGGCCCATGATGCCCATGGTGACGAGAAAGGTGTTCTTGCGCCCGACCAGGTCACCGATCCGGCCGAAGACCAGCGCGCCGAACGGGCGCACCGCGAATCCCGCCGCGAACGCCGCCAGCGCGAAGATGAATCCCGTCGTCTCGTTCACGCCCGAGAAGAACTGAGTGGTGATGATCGTCGCCAGCAGGCCGTAGAGGTAGAAATCATACCATTCAAAGACCGTGCCCAGCGACGAGGCGGTGATCACCAGCTTCTCGCTCTGTGTCGCCTCGTGATGCTTGGGCACGTCGCCCGCTGCCGTTGCCATCCATTCTCCCCTCTCTTGGTCCGGAAGTCGTGCCGCCGGTTTGCCGACTATCTCCGGGAAAGCGGCGCGCGCCAAGCCCCGGGCCGCGAAAAGGTCAGCCGGGCCACGGGAGGGCAGAACCAATGGAGCCCCGGGGGGTTGTTCCCCCATGGATCGGATGAACGAACGTATCGAACGCCTCGAAGCCCGCGCGCGCGAGGCACGCACCCTGGCAGAAGCCCAGGCGCTGTCGGCCGAGGCCGACCGCCTGCGCAGCAACCTTCGTCACTGGGGGCCCGGCGGCTGGCCCCTGCCCCCGATCTTCCGGAACTGACGCCCGCGCCGCGAAGGGCTATTCGAACTCGAGGATCGCCGCGTCCACCGCCAGGCTGTCGCCGGCTGCGAAATTCGCTGCCTTGACCGTCCCCGCACGTTCGGCGCGCAGGATGTTCTCCATCTTCATCGCCTCGACCACCGCGAGCGGCTGGCCGGCCTCGACCTTGTCGCCCGGCGCGACGTGAAGCTGGGTGAGCAGGCCCGGCATCGGCGCGAGCAGGAACTTCGAAAGGTCCGGCGGCACCTTCTCGATCATATGGTGGCGGTACTGCGCGATGTGCGGGGGCAGCACCTCGACCTTGTGCGTCGCCCCATGGGCGGTGAGGCGCCAGGTCGCGCCCTTGCGCTCCACGCCCACGGTCAGCGGCGCATCGTCGATCCGCGCCGCGAACAGCGGCTCGCCCGGACGCCACCGTCCGACCAGCTCCATCGGCTCGTCGGCACCGCGCACGATCTGTCCGCCCGCGTGGCGCTCGACCGAAAGCGTGAACCGCTCACCGTCGATGGTCACGACGCGCTCGGACGTGCCTTCGACCGTGCCATTGAGCTGCCCCGAGATCGCCGAGGCGCGGCGCTGGCGCTCGAGATCGATCACTGCCGCCACGGCCGCCAGCTTACGCTGCAGCTCGGCGGAGGCAGGCGCACCCGCGAAGCCTTCGGGATATTCCTCCGCGATGAAACCGGTGGTCAGCCGCCCTTCGAGGAAGCGCGGGTGCTGGACGATCGCCGAGAGGAAATCGATGTTGTGCCCGATGCCGTCGATGCGGAAGCGATCGAGCGCCGCCACCTGCCGCGCCGCGGCCTCCTCGCGCGTCGGTGCCCAGGTGATCAGCTTGGCGATCATCGGGTCGTAGAACATCGAAATCTCGCTGCCCTCGGTCACGCCGTCGTCGACGCGCGTCACCCCTCCCGCGTCGCGCACCTCGGCCGGCGGCATGTAGCGCACCAGACGCCCCGTGCTCGGCAGGAAGCCGCGATACGGATCCTCGGCGTACACCCGGTTCTCGATCGCCCAGCCGTTGAGCTTCACGTCGTCCTGGCCGAACGCCAGCTTCTCGCCCGCCGCCACCCGGATCATCTGCTCGACCAGATCGAGCCCGGTCACTTCCTCGGTCACCGGATGCTCCACCTGGAGCCGCGTGTTCATTTCGAGA
>DATLJJ010000299.1:0-2650 GCA_035538975.1 Sphingomonas sp.
AGTGGCTCCGCTGCCGGCATCCCCGCGCGACCGCGATGCTCCATTCGGGCAGGTGGAACGGCGTGGCTTCGGGCTGCGCCTCCACCCAGGCAGCGATGCGCGCGCATTCGGCGGGATCTGCGAGGTCGGCGGCGCGCAGCCCGAGCGGACGCGCGAGCAGCGGCGCGTTCACTTGAGCCGCTCCGCCTCGCGCGCGGCGATCGCGTCCATCCGGCCCCAGCTGTGCGTCGCGATCAGCCGCTGGAGCTTGCCTTCCATCGCGCCGAGCCGCGCATAGTGCCGCAGTCGCGACTTGAGCGGCGCATTGGCTACCCGCGGCTGGCCCGGATCGACTTCCCAGGGATGGAAATAGAAGATCGCCGGCACCTCGACCGCGTTGGCCGTGCGCACCGCACCATCAGTGACAGCGTTGGGCAACAGGCGGAAGAAGCCGCCCCCGGCCGTGACCTCGCGCCCCAGCACGCGCGCGAGCGTGATCGGAAGCTCGATCAGCCCCGCGCCCTCGACCGGGCGGAAGGCGCTGCGCGGCGCGTCGGGCCAGCCATAATGGTCGTGACGGAGCGGCGCGATGCTCGAGGAGTAACGATACCCCTCCTCGGCGAGGATCGCATGCGCCCAGGGGGTACGGCGGTCGATCGAGAAACTCGGGGCGCGATAGCCGGTGACGGCCGTGCCCGCGGCATCCTCCAGCGCCTTGCGTGCCCTGGCGAGGTCGGCGCGGAACTGCTCGGGTTCCAGCGTGAAGACGCGTGCGTGGTCCCAGCCGTGGCTGGCGACTTCATGGCCCGCCTCGGCGATGCGGCGGATCAGCGCAGGGTAGCGTTCGGCCACCCAGCCCAGGGTGAAGAAGGTCGCCTTGACGCCCGCGCCCTCGAACAGCGCGAGCACGCGATCGGTGTTCGCCTCGACGCGATGCTCGAGCCCGTCCCAGTCGCTGCGGGCGATCGTCCGCTCGAACGCCCCGACCTGGAACCAGTCCTCGACATCGACCGAGAGGGCGTTGACCAGCATGACCGTCAGGCCGCGGTGTCGCGGATCCGCGAAATGTCCGGACGGCGACCGGGCTCGCCGGACTCGACCCAGTCGACCAGCACGGTCAGCACGCGACGCAACGCATCGTCCTGCTGCTTGAGCTGGCGTTCGAGCTCGACGATGCGGCGGTCGACCGCCCGGCGCTCACGGAACGGCGCCTCGCCACGCGCGGGTTCAGGCGCGGGGGGTACGACTTCGCGCAGCTCATAGGAGTCGCGGGCAGCCGGCGCCGGCGCCGGTGCCGGAGCGGGCCGCGCGCCCGCACGCAGATCGCTCTCCATGTCCGCGATCACGGCTGCCACATCGGGTCCGCCGAAGGTGTCGGTCCCCTCCACCGCGCCGAACAGCATCACGCGGCTGGCGAGCTGATTGAGCCGGCGCGGGATGCCCCCCGACCAGCGGTGCATCGCCGCCATGGCATCGGAGGTGAAGCGAGGCCTGCCCCGCCAACCCACGCACGACAGGCGGTGGATCAGATAGGGCTCGACCTCGTCCGCGCCCATGGGCTCGAGATGGTGCATCGCGATCACGCGCTGGCGCAGCTGGTCGAGCCGCGGCTCCTGAAGCGCGAGGCGGAACTCGGGCTGGCCGAGCAGGAAGATCTGGAGCAGCGCATAGCCGCCGGCCTGGAAGTTGGAGAGCATGCGCAGCTCCTCCAGGCTGTCGACGGGGAGCGCCTGCGCCTCGTCGACGATCAGCAGCGTACGCCGGCCCGAGCGTGCCACGGCATGAAGCCCGCGCTCGATCGCCGTGAGCATCGCGGCCTTGGGCGCACCCGTGGCATCGACGTTCAGCCCGGCGCACACGGTGCGCAGCAAGTCGTCGGCGCCGATCTGGCTCGAGACGATCTTGATGACGTTCAGCCGCTCGCGGTCGATCTCGCCCAGCAGGTGACCGACCAGCGTGGTCTTGCCCGCGCCGGGATCGCCGGTGATCACGACGAAGCCCTCGCCCTGGCTCAGGCCATAGCCGAGATAGGCCATCGCCTTGCGGTGCGTGGCGGTATCGAACCAGAAATGCGGATCCGGGGTGAGCTGGAAGGGCCGCCCGGTCAGTCCATATTGATCGTCGTACATATGCCGTTTCCGCCTAGAATCCGTAGCGCAGACCGAGGAGCGCCTGCACCTGTGCGTTGCTGTCGCCGCCGTCCCGTTCGAAGCCGAACACGCCCAGCGACGCAGTCGCGCCGAGCGGACCGAAGCTGTGCGTGTAGGCAGTGTTCGCGCCGTAACCGAGGATACCGTCGGTGCCGGGCAGGCTGCTGTCGTACCAGCTGCCGAACACACCCGTGCTGAGCACGCCGCTGGTGCCCACGTCCTGCGACGCGAAGAACTGCCCGAACAGCGCATCGTCGGACGAGCCGTCGATGCGCACGCCGCCCACCGTCGCTGTCGAAGGCGCGATGAAGGTGCGGCGCGAATAGCCCGCGCCGATGCCGAAGCGGCTGCGGCCTGTGTTGGCCACCGCCACGCCGACGATGCCGCGCCCGCGATAGGCCGAGGTGACGGTCGAGGCGAAGACCTGGTTGAGGCAGCCGCCCGCCGCCGCCCCCGTCGTTCCGTAGATGCAGCCGCCGAACTGGTTGCCGAACGGATCGGTGGTGTTCACGAAGCTGGTC
>DATLJJ010000300.1:0-6929 GCA_035538975.1 Sphingomonas sp.
CATGAACACGGCGCTGGCGAGAAGGGCGAAGGTGACTGCGACAAAGGCATTGCGGACATTTGCGAACTGGTAGGTCATTGTCTGTGTTTCCCTGAACCTTGGCGTTGTTACTTGCCCGATTGCCGGGCTTGCCTCTGTCTCAGCAGGATGCGTGCCAATTCCAAAAAATGGCTGATTTCTGCGGTTTTCCGCGTTCATCAGGCATTCAGCCGATGATTGTGCCTTGCCAAGAGTTGGGAAAATACGCCAAGCATTCGGCATGGAGCGCACTACTCAGGTCATCGGTCAGTCCGGCGCCTTTCTCGACGCCCTCGAACGCGCCAGCCGCGCGGCCGCGCTCGATCGCCCCGTGCTGGTGATCGGCGAGCGCGGCACCGGCAAGGAACTGGTGGCGGAGCGTCTGCACCGTCTGAGCCCGCGCTGGGACCAGCCGCTCGTGATCATGAATTGCGCCGCGCTCCCCGAGACGCTGATCGAGGCCGAGCTGTTCGGCCACGAGGCCGGAGCCTTCACCGGCGCCACCAAGGCGCGCGCGGGCCGCTTCGAGGAGGCCGACGGCGGCACGCTGTTCCTCGACGAGCTCGGCACCCTGTCGATGGCCGCGCAGGACCGGCTGCTGCGCGCGGTCGAATATGGCGAGGTGACGCGCATCGGCGCCTCGCGCCCGCTGAACGTGGACGTTCGCATCGTCGCGGCGACCAACGAGCATTTGCCCGAAAAGGTGGAGAAGGGCGGCTTCCGCGCCGATTTGCTCGACCGTCTCTCGTTCGAAGTGGTGACTCTGCCGCCGCTGCGCGCGCGCCGTGGCGACATCGAAGTGCTCGCCGACTTTTTCGGCCGCCGTATGGCCGCCGAGATCGGGCTCGTCGAATGGCCTGGCTGGGGACCGCACGCGCTCGATACGCTCACCAATTACGAGTGGCCTGGCAACGTCCGCGAGCTTCGCAACGTCGTCGAGCGGGCGGTCTATCGCTGGGAGCAGGAAGGGCCGATCGACCAAATCGAGATCGATCCGTTCAATTCGCCCTATCGCCCGCGCCCGATGCCGGGTGCGGCGCGGGGTGCCGATGCCCCCATGCCCTCCGCGCCCGCCGAGCAGGCGTCGGCGCCGGCGCCGGCCTTCGAGCCGAGCGGCGGCGACTTCAAGTCGCGTGTCGCAGCGTTCGAGCGCCAGCTGCTCGCGCGCGCGCTCGCCGAGCACCGCTACAACCAGCGCACCACCGCCGAGGCGCTGGGGCTGACCTACGATCAGCTCCGCCACGCGCTCAAGCGCCACGAGCTGCTCGGCGCGGGCGGCTAGCCGCACGATCGCTTCGCTCGATCAACGCCCAACAAAAATTGTTGCGGCGCCGACTCGCTCCATGCGTTAGGCGGGCGGAGCATTCCACACCCATGGAGGATGACATGGCCTTCGAACTTCCCGCACTTCCCTATGCCCAGGACGCACTCGCGCCGCACATGTCGGCCGAGACGCTCGAATTCCACCACGGCAAGCACCACAAGGCCTATGTCGACAACACCAACAAGCTGGTGGCCGACATTCCCGATCTCGCCGGCGCCAAGCTCTCCGACGTGATCAAATACGCCAAGGAGAGTGGCAACAAGGGGCTGTTCAACAACAGCTCGCAGGTGTGGAACCACAGCTTCTTCTGGCAGTGCCTTTCCCCCGAGAAGCAGGCGCCGAGCGGCAAGCTCGCCGAGCTGATCAACCAGGGCTTCGGCAGCCATGAGGCGCTCGTCGAGAAGCTCAAGGCCGAGTCGGTCGGCCATTTCGCCAGCGGCTGGGGCTGGCTGGTGCTCGATCAGGGCGCGCTCAAGGTCACTTCGCTCCACGACGGCGACTCGCCCGTCGCGCACGGCATGACGCCGCTGCTCACGATCGACGTGTGGGAGCACGCCTATTACATCGACTATCGCAACGCGCGCCCGGTGTTCGTCGACACCGTGCTCAACAATCTGATCAACTGGGACTTCGTCGCCCAGAACCTCGACGGCGCCGGTACCAGCCGCGCCGATCAGGGCTGATCGCTCTCCAGACGAGAGACGAGGGCGTCGGACTCAGGTCCGGCGCCCTTTTTTCATTTCTGCTGACGTCTCAGAGGCGCCGGTACATGACGAGAGCGTCGACCTCACCCTCCGCGGGGTGGTCGAATGCGCCGGGCAAGCGACCGACGATCTCGAAGCCCAGCGACTGCCACAGGCGTACCGCCCGGACGTTGGTGCTGACGACGAAATTGAACTGCATGGCCCGATATTGCCGTGCGCGTCCATGCTCCAGCGAATGCTCGCACATGCGCCGGGCCACGCCGCGGCCGCCTGCCGCCGGATGCGTCATATAGCCGCAATTGCACACGTGCCGCCCGCCGCCCGCCTGATTGGGGCGGATGTAATAGGTGCCGACGATCTCGCCCTCGTCCTCGGCGACGAACGTCTCCTTGTCGGAGCCCATCCACCAGGCGATCGCGTCGTCCCTGCTCATGTCGCGATCGAGCGCATAGGTGGCGCCTTCGCGGATCGTGGGCAGGATGACGGCCGCGATCGCCTCTGCGTCGGCTGGCTTGGCCGGCCTGATGCGCATCGCGTCGCTCATCCCTCCGGCGGGATCGGCGTATCCTCGGGCTTGTCGAGCTGGAGCCCGTGCTTGAGCAGCATCGGGATGTTCAGCACCGCGAAGACCAAAGTCAGCGGGATCACCGCCCAGGTCTTGAAGGACACCCACTGGTCCCACGTAAGCACCTGGCGCATCACTTCGTTGAGCACCGCCATCGCCACGAAGAAGCCGGTCCAGTTGATCGTCAGCAGCCGCCAGCCCCTGGCCGACAGGCCCGGATAGGCCTGTTCGAGGAGCATCTGGAGCAGCGGTTTCCCGGTGATCAGGCCATAGCCCAGGATCACCGCGAACATGGTGTAGACGATCGTCGGCTTCATCTGGATGAAGCTCTGGTCGTGGTAATAGATGGTGAGCGCACCGAAGGGCAGGACCAGCGCCGCAGTGATCCACAGCATCGGCGAGATGTGCTTCGCCTTCCACCACGAGAGCAGCATCGCCGCGACCATCGCGACCATGAAGGCAGCGGTGGCGGCGATGATCCGCTCGATCTGCAACCCCGGCGTGAAGCTGTTGACTGCGAAGAACACCGCCAGCGGGCCGAAGTCGATCAGCATTCGCAGGCCGGGGGAGAGGGGACGAGGTTCTGCCATGATGACTCCGTTCAGCGCGTGCGCGGGGAGACGAGCGCGTCCACCCCGGCGATGATCCGCGCCACTTCCCTGGCGTCGAAGGGGCGAAGGTCGTCGACCTTCTCGCCGACACCGATCGCGTGGATCGGCAGGCCGTATTTCTCCGCCGCCGCGACCAGCACGCCGCCGCGCGCGGTGCCGTCGAGCTTGGTCATCACCAGCCCGGTCACGCCGGCGACCTCCTTGAACACTTCGATCTGGTTGAGCGCGTTCTGGCCGGTGGTCGCATCGAGCACGAGCACCACGTCGTGCGGCGCGGCCGGATTGAGCCGACCGAGCACGCGGCGGACCTTCGCGAGCTCGTCCATCAGCTCGCGCTTGTTCTGCAGCCGCCCGGCGGTGTCGACGATAAGCACGTCGGTGCCCTTGTCGGTCGCCTGCTTGACGGCCTCGAACACGATCCCCGCCGCGTCGCCGCCCTCGGCGCCCGAGACGATCGGCACGCCGATCCGCTCGGCCCAGGTGCGCAGCTGGCCGATCGCAGCGGCGCGGAAGGTGTCGCCCGCGGCCAGCATCACGCTATAGTCCTGCTCGAGCAGCCGGTTGGCGAGCTTGGCGATCGTCGTGGTCTTGCCCGACCCGTTGACGCCGATGACGAGGATCACCTGCGGGCGCGGGAACGCTTCGATCTCGAGCGGCCGGGCGACGCGCTCCAGCACCTTCTCGATCTCCTCGGCCACCACCAGCCGGATGCCGAGCTCCTCCATGTTGCGCTCGTACTGGCCCTCGGCGAGCCGGGCACGGACGCGCGCGGCGGTTTCAGGGCCGAGGTCGGAGGCGATCAGCGCTTCCTCGATCTCGTCGAGCGTCGCATCGTCGAGCCGCGCGGCGGAAAGGCCGGCGAGGTTGCCGAGCAGCCGGTCGGACGTCTTGCGGAAGCCGCCGAGCAGCTTCTCGTGCCAGGAAGGATTGGTGCTCATGCGATCAGCTTTCCGTCCTGCACGCCCTTGATGTTCACGCTCACGATTTCTCCGACTGGATGGGAAGCGAGGCGGACCTCGGCGAAATTGCCGGCATGGCCGCGGTCACCCGGGCGCTCTACCAGCACTTGCTGGGTGCTGCCAACGAGGCTGTGCAGCCACGCAGAGCGCCGCTGTGCCGCTGCCTCGCGCAGACGGCCCGCGCGCGCCTTCACGACTTCTGGAGCCACCTGCGGCATCCGCTCGGCCGGGGTGCCGGCGCGTGGGGAATAGGGGAAGATATGGGCGTGGACGATGTCGCAATCGTCGATCAGCGCCAGCGTGTTGGCGAACATCGCCTCGTCTTCGGTCGGGAAGCCCGCGATCAGGTCCGCGCCGATCGCGATCTCCGGCCGCGCCGCCTTGAGCCGTTCGACCAGTGCCACCGATTGCGCGCGGCTGTGGCGGCGCTTCATCCGCTTGAGCACCATGTCGTCGCCGGCCTGGAAGGAGAGGTGGACGTGCGGCATCATCCGCGGCTCCTGCGTGAGCAGCGCGAACAGCCGGTCGTCGACTTCGATCCCGTCGAGCGAGGAAAGCCGCAGCCGCCGGAGCCCCGGCACGTGCCGCAGCACGCGCTCGACCAGCTGGCCGAGGCTCGGCGCGCCCGGCAGGTCGGGGCCGTAGCTGGTCAGGTCCACGCCGGTCAGCACCACTTCGGCATGGCCCGCCTCGACCAGCTGCGCCATCCGGTCGACCACTGCGCCGGCCGGCACCGAGCGGCTGTTGCCGCGGCCATAGGGGATGGCGCAGAAGGTGCAGCGATGGTCGCAGCCGTTCTGCACTTCCACGAAGGCGCGGGCGTGGGTGGAGAAGCTCGCGGCGAGGTGCGGCGCGGTCTCGCGCACGGCCATGATGTCCTGCACCACCACCGGCTCGGGCGCGGACCAGGCCGCGGGCTTCAGCTTCTCCGCATTGCCGATCACCCGGTCCACCTCCGGCATCGCGGCGAAGGCGGCGGGGTCGATCTGCGCGGCGCAGCCCGTCACGACCAGCTCGGCGCCGGGCCGTTCGCGGCGCGCGCGGCGGATCGCCTGGCGCGTCTGCTTGACGGCTTCGTTGGTGACGGCACAACTGTTCACCACGACTGTGTCTCGCCCGGCCAGCAGCGCACGGATCGTCTCGCCCTCGGCGAGGTTGAGGCGGCAGCCCAGGTTGACGACATGCGGCGAGGAGGAAGCCATTGACGCGCGATCTAGGAGCGGCGGAACCGGAAGTCCACGCGAAGGCGAAGGAAGTGCTCGGCTTCTGGTTCGACGGGCTGATGGCCGAACAATGGTTCGCGCATTCGGATTCGGTCGACGCGGCGATCCGCGATCTCTTCGCGCCGCTGCTCGACGAGCTGAAGGCCAACCGGGCGGAGGGCTGGCGCGACGATCCTGATACGCTGCTCGCGGCGGTGATCGTGCTCGATCAATTCTCGCGCAACATCCACCGCGGCACGGCCGAGGCCTTCGCCGCCGATCCGCTGGCGCGCGAGCTGGCGCTGCTGGGACTCGACCGCGGCTGGGACAGGCAGCTCCCGATCGAGCGGCGTCACTTCCTCTACATGCCGCTGATGCACGCCGAGGACAGCGAGCTGCAGACGCTCTGCCTCGAAAGCTTCGACCAGCCGGGGCTAGAGCAGGGCCTCGAATACGCCCGCCAGCACGCCGAAGTGATTGCCCGCTTCGGCCGCTTCCCGACGCGAAATGCGGCGCTGGGGCGCGAGTCCACCGCCGAGGAGCGCGTCTATCTCAGCCAGGGGGGCGTGGGGTGGTGAGGGGCTAGCTTCCCGCTTTTCCCGCCGTTTCGGCAATTTCGCTGCGCTCGAACGCAATAAAATGTCACACACGGCGATCCCGGACGCTCCAGTCAGCACCGCAGACGCCCTGAAGCGGCCGGGCGGCAAACGCCCCGAAGCCGGTCGTCCAGTGAGCCATCCTGCCTTCCGAAGAGCGGACATTGCAGGACAGGCCGATCTGGCGTTAGCTCGCCGCGCCAGCGTGACGAAATTGGTAGGCGTATCGCCACAGCGATCCCGGCGACGGGTGCGGGTCCGATCCCCTGCCGCTGGCAATTCTCCCGTCAGACGTCGCCACCTACTGCGGCCAACCTTCCCGCCACACGGAGTAGCTATGCCATCAGAGCTTTATTGGATCGACGCTGACGCAACGGCGAGGTTGGCAATCATGGCGCGACCACGAGCGGGTGACTGGCTGGAAGATGAGATAGCACACTGGAAGGACTCCGGCGTTGGGATCGTTGTAAGCCTTCTCGAGCCCGAGGAGATCAACGATCTCGGGTTGGGCATGGAGGCGTCTCTTTGCGAGGAGAGCGGGATCGAATACCTTTCCTTCCCCATTCCCGATCGAGGTCTTCCAAGCGACACCGACGCTGCGTTGCGATTTGCGGCGGATGTCGTGACTAGACAGAAGCCGATTGCCATCCACTGTCGGGCTGGCATCGGTCGATCTTCGATTATGGCGGCCGCTTTCCTTATTAGCAGCGGGGTTAGCGCGGAAATTGCGTTGTCAGCGATCGCGGAAGCCAGGCGCCTACCAATTCCCGACACAAACGCTCAACGTGAGTGGGTGCTGAACCTCGAACAGCGCCGAAACTGAACATCCGCTTTCTAGACTGACGGTTTAAAGAGCTCCGTCGGCCGGCGCCGGCCGAAGGCCGGCCAAGCAAGCGAAATCCTTATTGCAAGGCGGTTGGAGCGGCGAGCGTCTTCCACATCTGGCGATT
>DATLJJ010000301.1:0-5379 GCA_035538975.1 Sphingomonas sp.
GCTGGCCGAAGGCTCGATCGCCTTGTCATAGTGGATCTTCACGATCTCGTACGCGTCGCGGCTGACCTCGACCGGGAGCAGCCACGACAGCGAAGTGAGGCCGAGGAGGCGCGGGTTGCGGTCCCTGAGCGCGAACTGGCGCGGATCGTCCATGTGGATGCCGTGCAAGGGGTGGCGATCGAGGACATAGCCTTCGGGCGTCCAGCGGATAGCGCGCGCGCAATCGCCCTGCACCGGCTCCGACAGCGCCTCGGCGACGCGGACCATCAGCAGCAGATTGCCGTTGGGAAGCCGCGCGAAGCCGGGATTGAAGGCGCCGAGCACATGCGTGGGCTCGTGCACCGACTTGCGCAGCGGCGAACGGCTCAGATCGACATCGTCGGGGCGGAAGATCAGATAATCGTCGGCCAAGGCAGCTCCCCCAGAAACGCCCTGACGCAACGGCGCTACGCCGATCCTGTTCCGCCCTGCAGCCTTTCGTGGTGGCGGATCACCTCGTCGATGATGAAGCGCAGGAACTTCTCGGAGAATTCGGGGTCGAGATCGGCGTCCTTGGCGAGCGCACGCAGCCGGGCGATCTGCGCCTCCTCGCGGCCGGGATCGGCCGGCGGCAGGCCGTGCGTGGCCTTGTACGCCCCCACTGCCTGCGTGACCTTGAAGCGCTCGGCCAGCATGTGGATCAGCGCGGCATCGATGTTGTCGATGCTCTGGCGGTAGCGGGTAAGCGTCTCGTCGGCCATGGGTCCTCCCGCGGCCCCTTTTGCCCGGCACGCCCCGTCAGGCAAGCCCTTGGGCTTGCCTTTGCCGCGCCCAAGCGCCAGAGCGCCCCGCATGAGCGCCACCATCCACCGCCTCGGAGCCCGGCCCGAGCCCTCGCTGGAACCGATGCTTTCGCTGGTGGCGCACGACCTGAACCTCGTCAATGCGGTGATCCTCGACCGGATGCAGTCGGACATTCCGCTGATCCCCGAACTCGCCGGACATTTGATCGCGGGCGGCGGCAAGCGGATGCGGCCGATGCTCACGCTCGCGAGCGCACAGCTGCTCGGCTATTCGGGTACGCGGCACCACCGGCTGGCGGCCGCGGTGGAGTTCATCCACACCGCGACGCTGTTGCACGACGACGTGGTCGACAATTCGGACCTGCGCCGCGGCAAGCGCACCGCGAACATCATCTGGGGCAACCCCGCGAGCGTGCTGGTGGGCGACTTCCTGTTCAGCCGTTCGTTCGAGCTGATGGTCGAGGACGGCAGCCTGAAGGTTCTCAAGATCCTGTCGAACGCGAGCGCAGTGATTGCCGAGGGCGAAGTCAACCAGCTCACCGCCGTGCGCCGGATCGACCTCTCCGAGGAGCGCTATCTCGACATCATCGGTGCGAAGACCGCCGCATTGTTCGCCGCCGCCTGCCGGATCGCCGCGGTGGTCGCCGAGCGCTCGGAGGCCGAGGAAGCCGCGCTCGACACCTATGGCCGCAACCTCGGCATCGCCTTCCAGCTCGTCGACGACGCGATCGACTATGTCTCGGACGCATCGACGATGGGCAAGGACGCGGGCGACGATTTCCGCGAGGGCAAGATGACGCTGCCGGTCATCCTCGCCTATGCCCGCGGCGACGAGGCCGCGCGTGCCTTCTGGAAGGACGCGATCGCCGGGCGGCGCGTGGCCGACGCGGATTTCGCCGAAGCGATCCGGCTGGTGCGCGACAGCCGCGCGGTGGACGACACGCTGGCGCGCGCGCGTCACTATGGCCAGCGCGCGATCGACGCGCTGGGCGGCTTCGCGGCCGGCGCGGCCAAGGACGCGATGGTCGAGGCCGTCGAATTCGCGGTGGCGCGGGGCTATTGATGCTCGACGCGCGCGACCCGCTGCCGGACGGCTATGATCGGGTCGGGCCCTTTCACCCCTATGTCGCCTGGGCGGCGGTGGTGCTGGTCGATCTTATCGGCCTGATGCTCATCCTCGCCGTGATCGCCATGATCGGCGATTCGATCGAGGATATGATCTGGCCGGGCGGATTCGACGCGATCCGGGCGTTCTAGCGCGCCCTAATCCTCGTCGTCGTCATCGCCGTCATCGTCCTCGTCGACCGCGAGGATGTCTTCCTCGTCGCTGTCGAGCTGCTCCTCGATTGCCTCGACGATCAGGTCGAGTTGCTCGTAGCTGGCGAGGAATTCCAGCGTCTCGCCGTCCTCGTCCTCGAGGTGGAGAGTGTAATCGCCTTCGCCGTCGGGGGTGATGGTAAACTGTGCCAGGGTCTTCGCCATGTCGCCATGCTCCTTGCCTCGATTGCGCCCAACACGGACTTGGGGAATTGGTTGCGCGGAATGACCGACACGCTGCCGATCCACGCCGTTTTGCCCCGATTGCTCGCCGCGCTGCGCGACGGCAGCAACGCCGTGCTGGTCGCGCCGCCGGGCGCGGGCAAGACCACGGCGGTGGCGCCGGCGCTGCTGCGGGAGCCCTGGTGCACCGGCGAGATTCTGCTGCTCTCGCCGCGCAGGCTGGCGGCGCGCGCGGCGGCGGAGCGGATGGCCGCGCTCGCGGGCGAGTCTGTGGGCAGGACCTTCGGCTATGCGACGCGGATGGACAGCAAGCGATCCGCCGCGACGCGCGTGACGGTGGTGACCGAGGGCATCTTCGTCAATCGCATCCAGGCCGATCCCGAGCTGGCGGGCGTTTCCGCCGTGCTGTTCGACGAAGTCCATGAGCGCAGCCTCGACAGCGACTTCGGGCTGGCGCTGGCGCTCGACGCGCAGGCGGCGCTGCGGCCCGATCTGCGGCTGGTCGCCATGTCGGCGACGCTCGACGGCGCGCGCTTTTCGGGCCTGATGGGGCCAGGAGACGGAAACGCGCCGGTGGTGGAGAGCGAAGGGCGGAGCCATGTGCTCGAGCTGCGCTATCTGGGGCGCGCGGCAGAGGCGCGGATCGAGGATTCGGTGGCTGCGGCGGTTCGCACGGCGCTGCGTGAGGCGGACGGCGGCGTGCTCGCCTTCCTGCCGGGCGTCGCCGAGATCGAGCGGACCGCCGAGCGGATCGGCGAGATACCGGGCGCGGTGCTCCATCGACTCCACGGCAGCCTCGAGCCCGGGGCCCAGCGCGCGGCGATCGCGCCCGATCCGGAGGGGCGGCGCAAGATCGTGCTCGCCACGTCGATCGCCGAGACTTCGCTGACGCTCGACGGCATCCGTGCGGTAGTCGATTCGGGACTGGCACGGCGCCCGCGCTACGATCGCGCCGCGGGAATGACTCGACTCGTCACCGAGCGCGCGAGCCAAGCGGCGGCGACCCAGCGCGCCGGCCGCGCCGCGCGCCAGGGTCCCGGGGTGGCCTATCGGCTGTGGGAAGAGGCGGCGACCGCGGGCCTGCCGCGCTTCGATCCGCCGGAGATACTCGAAGCCGATCTCTCCGCACTCATGCTCGACTGCGCGCTTTGGGGAGTAGCCGATCCGCGCGATCTGCAATGGCTCGATCCGCCTCCCGAGGCCGCGGTGTCCGAAGCGCGCAGGCGGCTCGCGAGCCTCGAGGCGCTCGACGCCGACGGCCGACCGACGGCGCATGGCAAGGCGATCGCCCGGCTGCCGCTGCCGCCGCGGCTCGGCCATATGCTGGTGCGCGCGGGCGAGATGGGTCTCGCGAAGACCGCGGCCGAGGTGGCGGTGCTGCTCGGCGAGCGCGGGCTCGGCGGGAACGACCCGGATCTGGAGCTGCGGCTGCGGCGGTGGCGAAGCGAACGGGGGCAGCGGGCGGAAGGCGCGCGGCGGCTGGCGGAGCGGTGGAGCAAACTCGCTCCCCCTCCCGCTCACGGGAAGGGGCCGGAGCATGCGCGCCCGGCATCCGCGAGCGATTCGCCAAGGAATGAGCGAGCGCCCACCCCCAACCCCCTCCCGCAAGCGGGAGGAGGCTCGGATGTCGCTGCCTGCATCGCCCTCGCCTTTCCCGATCGCATCGCCAAACGCCGCGACTCCTCCGGCGAAACCTGGGCTTCCGCGGGCGGGCGGGGGTTCAGGCTCGATCCGACCTCCAGCCTCGCCCGCGCCGAATGGCTCGCGGTCGCCGAGACGCAGGGCATGGCATCGGGCGCGCGCATCCTTTCCGCCGCCGGGATCGACGCGGCCACGGTCGAATCGCTGTTCGCCGACCGGATCGAGACGCGCCGCACGGTCAGCTTCGATCCTTCGACCGGCCGCATCGAAGCCCTCAGGGAACGCCGGCTCGGCGCGATCCGCCTGTCGAGCGGGAGCGATTCGGCCGCATCGCCCGGCGAGATCGAATCGGCGCTGCTGGAGGGCGTTCGCGCGCACGGACTCGACCTGCTCCCCTGGTCCGAGACCGCCCGGACGCTGCGTACCCGCGCGGCCTATACCGGCAACGATATTTTGTCCGACGAGCGGCTGCTCGCCACGCTCGACGAGTGGCTGCCGCCGCTGCTCGCGGGCAAGCGTCGGCTCGACTCGATCGAGGGATTGACCAACGCGCTCAACAACCTGCTCGGCTGGGACGGGCAGAAAGCGCTCGACCGGCTCGCGCCCGCACGCTTCGAGACGCCCGAGGGTTCGACCTATGCGATCGATTATGGGGCCGAGGGCGGCCCCACGGTGGAGGTGCGTGTCCAGGCGCTGTTCGGGCTCGACCGGCATCCCGTGCTGGGCGACGGGACCCCGCTGATCCTGAGCCTCACGTCGCCCGCCGGTCGCCCGATCCAGACCACGCGCGACCTGCCGGGCTTCTGGAAGGGGAGCTGGTCCGCGGTGGCGAAGGAAATGCGCGGCCGCTATCCCAAACATCCCTGGCCCGACGATCCAGCAGCCGCCTCCGCGACGCTGAGGACCAAAAAAGCCGATGCAAGGAACGCATCGCCGCGCTAGGGAATTGCGCAATCGATTGGAGGCATGAGTTGAAGACCGCGCGTATCTTTCAGCGTCCCAAGAACGCGATGCAGTCGGGCCGCGCCCGCACCGATCAGTGGGTGCTCGAGTTCGAGCCTGCATTCGGCCAGCGTCCCGACCCGCTGACGGGCTGGAACGGGGGCGGCGAGACGTCGAACCAGGTTCGCATCGCCTTCCCGACGCTCGATGCCGCCAAGGCCTATGCGGAGCGTGAGGGCTATGCCTATCACGTCGTTCCCGCGCCGGCGCGCAAGCTCAAGCTCCAGGCCTACGCCGACAACTTCCGGTAAGCCCTGCCCGCGCGGGTTCAGCCCAGAAAGGACTGGGCGAGCAGCAGCAGAAGCTTCACGTCCATGGCGAAGCCTTCCTCGCGCTTCGCTGCGACGAAGGCTGGCACGTCCTTGAGCGCGACGCGGTGGACGTTGATGTCCTCGTCATGCGTGCCGCCGCCTTCGCCGACGCGCGTCAGCCCGGTCGCGCGCACCAGCGTAAA
>DATLJJ010000302.1:0-4902 GCA_035538975.1 Sphingomonas sp.
CATGTCGATGCAGCTTTGGGTATCGGCGAGGCTGAGCGCGATCGGGTGAAGGTCGCGCGCGAGCCGGCGCCCGGCGGCGATGCCGTCGGCGTCATAGCCGGTCTCGAAGCCCGGATGCTCGCGGTCGAACAGCGCAGGCGCGAGCACTTCATAGCCTTGCGCTGCATAATCCTCGCACACCGAACGGATGTGCGAATTGACCCCGAAGATCTCCTGGATCACGACCAGGCCGCCGCGGCGCTCGCCCTGCGCGGGAACGTGATAGACCTGCACCTCGGCCCCGTCGGACATCTTCACAGGCATGAACTGGCCGGCCATCTCGCATTTCTCCCTCGGCTGAGTCGCATGGGCAGCTCATAGCATTCGGACTCGGGTTGAATCCCCCGGACACCGATGCTAACGCGCCGCCACCCATCGGGGGTGCCTCTCGGCGCCCCCTATATGTGCATGGGCCAACTCCGATCCTTCCAAGAGGAAAAGCATCGCGTGGAGAATTCCGGCGGTATCCAGGCCAGCCTAAGCGGACGCTACGCAACCGCCCTGTTCGAGCTTGCGCGCGATTCGAAGGCGCTGTCTCAGGTCGAGGCGAGCCTCGCCACCGTGCGTCAGGCGCTTGACGAATCGAGCGATTTCCGCGCGCTGACGACCAGCCCGCTGATGGGGCGCGATGCGGCGGCCAAGGCCGTTGCCGCGACCGCATCGACGCTCAAGCTCGACGCGACCACCAGCAATTTCCTGGGCGTGCTCGCGCAGAACCGGCGGCTCGGCCAGCTTCCGGCGATCATCAAGGCGTTCCGCACGCTTGCCGCGCAGCATCGCGGCGAGACGACCGCCGAAGTGATCTCGGCGCATGCGCTCGATGCGGCGCAGGTCGATGCGCTCAAGCAGCAGCTTCGCACGCGGCTCGGCCGCGACGTCAATGTCGACCTGTCGGTCGATCCTTCGCTCCTCGGCGGGCTGGTCGTGAAGATCGGCAGCCAGATGATCGATTCGTCGATCAAGACCCGTCTCAATTCCCTCGCGCACGCGATGAAAGGCTAAGGCACGAAAATGGATATCCGCGCCGCAGAAATCTCGAAGGTCATCAAGGACCAGATCGCCAATTTCGGCACCGAGGCCCAGGTCAGCGAGACCGGCCAGGTCCTGAGCGTCGGTGACGGCATTGCGCGCGTCCACGGCCTCGACAACGTCCAGGCGGGCGAGATGGTCGAGTTCGCGAACGGCGTGCAGGGCATGGCGCTCAACCTCGAAGCCGACAACGTCGGTATCGTGATCTTCGGCTCGGACGCCGAGATCCGCGAGGGCGACACCGTCAAGCGGACCGGCACGATCGTCGACGTCCCCGTCGGCAAGGGCCTGCTCGGCCGCGTGGTCGACGGCCTCGGCAACCCGATCGACGGCAAGGGCCCGATCGTCGCCGAGCAGCGCAGCCGCGTCGAAGTGAAGGCGCCGGGCATCATCCCGCGCAAGTCGGTGCACGAGCCGATGCAGACCGGCCTCAAGGCGATCGACGCGCTCGTCCCCGTCGGCCGTGGCCAGCGCGAGCTGATCATCGGCGACCGCCAGACCGGCAAGTCGGCCGTCGCGATCGACACCTTCATCAACCAGAAGACCGTCAATGCGGGCTCGGACGAAGGCAAGAAGCTCTACTGCGTCTATGTCGCGGTCGGCCAGAAGCGCTCGACCGTCGCGCAGCTCGTCCGCACGCTCGAAGAGAATGGCGCGATGGAGTACTCCATCGTCGTCGCCGCGACCGCGTCGGATCCCGCCCCGCTCCAGTTCCTCGCGCCCTATACCGGCTGCGCGATGGGCGAGTATTTCCGCGACAACGGCATGCACGCGCTGATCGTCTATGACGATCTCTCGAAGCAGGCCGTCGCCTATCGCCAGATGTCGCTGCTGCTGCGCCGTCCGCCGGGCCGCGAGGCCTATCCGGGCGACGTCTTCTACCTGCACAGCCGCCTGCTCGAGCGTGCCGCCAAGCTCAACGACGCCAACGGCAACGGCTCGCTCACTGCGCTGCCGATCATCGAGACGCAGGCGGGCGACGTGTCGGCCTATATCCCGACCAACGTGATCTCGATCACCGACGGCCAGATCTTCCTCGAGACCGACCTGTTCTTCGCGGGCATCCGCCCGGCGATCAACGTGGGTCTGTCGGTGTCGCGCGTCGGCTCGTCGGCGCAGACCAAGGCGATGAAGAAGGTCGCCGGCTCGATCAAGCTCGAGCTCGCCCAGTATCGCGAGATGGCTGCGTTCGCGCAGTTCGGCTCGGACCTCGACGCCTCGACGCAGAAGCTGCTGAACCGTGGTGCCCGTCTGACCGAGCTGCTCAAGCAGCCGCAGTTCAACCCGATGCCGTTCGAGGAGCAGGTCGTCTCGATCTTCGCCGGCACCCAGGGCTATCTCGACAACGTGCCGACGCAGGACGTCGTGCGTTACGAGGCGGCGATGCTCACCGAGATGCGCACCAGCCACGCCGACATCCTCACTGCGATCCGCGACAGCAAGGATCTGGGTGACGAGACCAAGGCGAAGCTCAAGGACGCGCTCGAAGCCTTCGGCAAGACGTTCGCCTGATCGACTATAGCCCTCTCCCCGTCGGGGAGAGGGTCGGGAGAGGGGCAGCCGCAAGCCGCCACCTTTCCGTTCAAGCCCCTCTCCCCCGCCCTCTCCCTGGAGGGGCGAGGGAGTAAGAAGAGAAGAAGATGGCCTCTCTCAAGGCACTCAAAGTCCGGATCAACTCGGTCAAGTCGACCCAGAAGATCACCAAGGCGATGAAGATGGTCGCCGCCGCCAAGCTGCGCCGCGCGCAGGAAGCGGCGGAGGCCGGCCGTCCCTATGCGCAGCGCCTCGAGAGCGTGGTCGCCAGCCTCGCCTCGAAGGTGACGATCAACGAGACTTCGCCCAAGCTGCTCGCCGGCTCGGGCAAGGATCAGGTCCATCTGCTCGTCGTCGCGACCTCGGACCGCGGCCTGGCTGGTGCGTTCAACACCAACATCGCCCGCCTCGCCCGTCGCCGCGCGCAGGAGCTGATCGCCGAGGGCAAGACGGTCAAGTTCTACACGATCGGCCGCAAGGGCCGCGCAGTGCTGGCGCGCGCCTTCCCGAAGGACATCGTCCACTCGATCGAGCCGGGCGACCTCGGCAAGCTGGGCTTCGCCGAGCCGCGCGCCTGGGCGGACGACCTGATCGCCCGCTTCGAGGCCGGCGAGTTCGACGTCGCACACCTCTTCTACTCGCACTTCAAGTCGGTCCTGACGCAGGAGCCGACCGAGCAGCAGATCATCCCTGTGGCGATCCCCGCGGCGGCCGAGGGCGCCGAAGCCGGCGCAGTGGTCGAATATGAGCCCGACGAGGAGCAGATCCTCGCCGACCTGCTGCCGCGCAACGTCGCGATCCAGATCTACCGCGCTATGCGCGAGAATGCGGCGTCGGAGCAGGGCTCGAAGATGACTGCGATGGACAACGCCACACGCAACGCGGGCGATCTCATCAAGCGCCTGTCGATCCAGTACAACCGCGCCCGCCAGGCCGCGATCACCACCGAGCTGGTGGAAATCATTTCGGGCGCCGAAGCGCTCTAAGACAGATCAGAAGCAAGGAAGCAGACGATGGCAACCGCCGCTGAGAAGACCAGCCCCGCCACGGGCACCAACAACACAGGCCGCATCTCGCAGGTGATCGGCGCCGTCGTCGACGTCGCGTTCGATGGCGCGCTGCCGGCGATCCTTTCGGCGCTCGAGACCGACAACAACGGCAACCGCCTCGTCCTCGAGGTCGCGCAGCACCTGGGCGAGAACACCGTCCGTACGATCGCGATGGACTCGACCGAGGGCCTGACCCGCGGCCAGGTCGTCACCGACACCGGCGCGCAGATCTCGGTGCCGGTCGGCCCCGCGACGCTCGGCCGCATCCTCAACGTCGTCGGCGAGCCGATCGACGAGCGTGGCCCGGTCGCCACCGACCTCAAGTCGCCGATCCACGCCAAGGCTCCCGAGTTCGTCGACCAGTCGACCGAGAGCGCGATCCTCGTCACCGGCATCAAGGTGATCGATCTGCTCGCGCCCTACGCCAAGGGCGGCAAGATCGGCCTGTTCGGCGGCGCCGGCGTGGGCAAGACCGTGCTCATCCAGGAGCTGATCAACAACATCGCCAAGGGCCATGGCGGCACCTCGGTGTTCGCGGGCGTCGGCGAGCGTACCCGTGAAGGCAACGACCTTTATCACGAGTTCCTCGACGCGGGCGTCATCGCCAAGGACGCCGACGGCAACGCGATCTCGGAGGGCTCGAAGGTCGCCCTCGTATACGGCCAGATGAACGAGCCGCCGGGCGCCCGCGCCCGCGTCGCGCTGTCGGGTCTGACGATCGCCGAATATTTCCGCGATGTCGAAGGCCAGGACGTGCTGTTCTTCGTCGACAACATCTTCCGCTTCACCCAGGCGGGCGCGGAAGTGTCGGCGCTGCTCGGCCGTATTCCGTCGGCGGTGGGCTATCAGCCGACCCTGTCGACGGACATGGGCGCGCTGCAGGAGCGCATCACCTCGACCAACAAGGGCTCGATCACGTCGGTGCAGGCCGTGTACGTCCCCGCGGACGATCTTACCGACCCGGCGCCGGCGACGTCGTTCGCCCACTTGGACGCGACGACCGTGCTCAACCGCGCGATCTCGGAGCTCGGCATCTACCCGGCGGTGGACCCGCTCGACTCGACCAGCCGCGTGCTCGAGCCGCGCATCGTCGGCCAGGAGCATTACGAGACCGCACGCGCCGTCCAGTCGATCCTTCAGAAGTACAAGTCGCTGCAGGACATCATCGCGATCCTGGGCATGGACGAGCTCTCGGAAGAGGACAAGCTCACCGTCAGCCGCGCCCGCAAGATCCAGCGCTTCCTGTCGCAGC
>DATLJJ010000303.1:0-9195 GCA_035538975.1 Sphingomonas sp.
GTTGCTGCTGTTCGCCGAGCGTCGGCACCTGCGCGCCCGCGAGTCCGCCGGCGCCCAGCATCGCCAGCAGCGCGACGATCAGCGTGGTGCTTCGCGCGGGCCCCATTTTCCGTCCCCCTCGGCTCACCCTTCGCGGTGATAGGGGTGATTGGCAAGGATCGAGGAGGCGCGCCAGAGCTGCTCGGCGAGCATCGTCCGGGCGAGCATATGAGGCCAGGTGGCGCGGCCGAAGGACAGCAGCAGGTCGGCGTTCGCGCGCTCGGCATCATCGAAGCCGTCGGCGGCGCCGATCAGGAAGCGAGTCTCGCGGATTCCGTCATCGCGCCAGCGGCCGAGCTTCTCCGCAAGCGTGCGCGAGGGCAGGTTCTCGCCCTTCTCGTCGAGCATGACGATGCGCGTCGCGCCTTCGACCGCAGGCATGCGGCCGCCGGTATCGGGAAGCTCGGTGACGCGCGTGGGCCACGGCACGCGCTTGAGATAGCGCTCGACCAGCTCGCCCTCAGGGGTGCGGCCGATCCGCCCGCGCGCGACGATGTGGAGCAGCATGTGCCCGGCTGCTCCCTATCCGCTCACGCCTGGCCGGCGGGTTCCCCGAACGACCACATGCGCTCGAGATTGTAGAAGGTGCGCACTTCGGGCCGGAACAGGTGGACGATCACGTCACCTGCATCGATCAGCACCCAATCGGCGTTGGGAAGCCCCTCGACACGCGGCGAGCGGCCGAACTCCGCCTTGATCTTCTCGGCGAGCTTGACCGCCATCGACGCGACCTGCCGCGTCGACTTGCCCGAGGCGACGACCATATAGTCGGCGATGCTGCTCTTGCCGGCGAGCGGGATCGAGACGGTCTCGACCGCCTGATCGTCGTCCAGCGAGCTCAGCACGAGCCGATGCAGCGCCTCGACGCTCTCGGCGTCGGGGACAGGCTGGACATTGGGGGATGTGGCCAAGGTAACTCCTAAGGGTTGAACGAGCCTGTGCGCGGCTGTGGAGACGGCACGGACGCGCCCGATATAGGGATGCGACTCGCGTTCATGAAGTGCCGGTGCCAGGCAGGGTCGGCGGCCCGAAGGCGTGTCGCCGAAGTCGGATCGGGGCGAAAGCGCAGCAGCACGAGGGCCGGCAGTCTCCAACACGTCCAGTTCTTCGCCTGGCCTGCGGGCCGCACAGCGCGCCGCAGCCAACCCATCGCAACGCTTGCGTGGGCCTCGTCATTATATCCGGGGCGTGCGATCACCGCAATCGGAACCTGCCGCGCGATCCTCCGCCAGTCGCGCCAGAGGTGGAACTGGGCGAGATTGTCGGCGCCCATCAACCAGATGAAACGGCACTTCGGATAGCGGCGGACCAGCCCGTCGAGCGTATCGGCGGTGTAGCGCGTCTTCATCCGCGCCTCGACGTCGCTGACCCGGATCGGCGTGTGCCGCGCCATACGCCGCGCCGACGCCAGCCGCGCCTCATAGGGTGCCATGCCCTTCTGCGGCTTGAGCGGATTTCCGGGTGAGACGAGCCACCACACTTCGTCGAGGCCGAGCGCGCGGATCGCGTGCAGCGAGAGGCGGCGATGGCCGCGGTGCGCGGGGTTGAACGAGCCGCCGAGCAGTCCGATGCGCTTCAAGGGCGCGCCTGGCCGTTCCCGCGCACCATCCATTTGTAGGTTGTCAGCCCCTCGAGCGCGACCGGGCCGCGGGCGTGGAGGCGGCCGGTGGAGATGCCGATCTCGGCGCCCAGCCCGAACTCGCCGCCATCGGCGAATTGCGTCGATGCGTTCCACATCACGATCGCGCTGTCGACCGTGTTGAGGAAGCGCTCGGCAGTGGGCGCATCGGCCGTGACGATGGCGTCGGTGTGGTGCGAGCCGTGGCGGGCGATATGGTCCATTGCGGCATCGACGCCGTCGACGAGCTTCACCGACAGGATCGCATCGAGATATTCGGTGTCCCAATCCTCGTCGCTCGCGGGCTTCACATAGGGGTGGAGCGCCTGCACCTCGGCGTCGCCGCGCAGTTCGCAGCCGGCCTGATGCAGCGCCTCGAGCACCGCGACGGGGTCGGCGAAGCCGCGATCGATCAGCAACGTCTCGGTCGCGCCGCAGATGCCGGTTCGGCGCATCTTGGCGTTGACCGCGAGCTTGAGCGCCATGTCGGGATCGGCGGCGTGGTCGATATAGGTGTGGTTGAGACCGTCGAGATGCGCGAGCACGGGCACGCGCGCCTCCGCCTGGACGCGCGCGACGAGGCTCTTGCCGCCGCGGGGCACGATCATATCGATCGCACCTTCGGCTGTGAGCATCGCGCCGACCGCCGCGCGATCGGTGACGGGGACGAGCTGGACCGCGTCGGCGGGCGCGCCGCCGGCCTCGAGTCCCTTGGCGAGCGCGGCGTGGATCGCGCGATTGCTGTGGATGGCTTCGGATCCGCCGCGCAGGATCGCGGCATTGCCCGACATCACGCAGAGCGCACCCGCGTCGGCGGTGACGTTGGGGCGGCTCTCGTAAATGATGCCGATCACGCCGATCGGCACACGGACGCGCGTGAGCACGAGTCCGTTGGGGCGTTCGCTGCGATCGATCACCCGGCCCACCGGGTCATCGAGTTTGGCGACGGCCTCGACTCCGGCCGCCATCGCGGCGATCCGCCCCTGGTCGAGCCGCAGCCGGTCGAGCAGCGCGCCGCTGAGGCCCGAGGCCTCGCCCGCGCGCATGTCCTCGGCATTGGCGGCGACGATCGCATCGGCGGAGTCGCGCAGGGCCTGCGCGGCGGCGAGCAATGCGCGGCTCTTCTGCGCGCTCGACATGGCGGCGAGCCGCTGCGCCGCGGCGCGGGCGCGGCCAGTCATTTCGGCGATCAGGGCGGGAATGTCGGTGTCGGCCATGCTGCACCCGCTAGCACGACGCGCGCCAAGCTGGTAGCTGAATGGCATGGGGGAAATCGACGCAGCGGGTGAAATGATCACCGGAGCGCTGCTCGGCCGCACGGTCGAGCCGGCGACAGGCGAAGGCCATGGGCACGGGAGCGCATGCCTCAACTGCAAGACGGCGCTGGTCGGGCCGCATTGCCACCAGTGCGGACAGGCGGGACACGTCCACCGCTCGCTGGGAGCGATGGCCCATGAGATCCTCCACGGCGTCTTCCACTTCGAAGGCAAGCTGTGGCGCACGCTGCCGATGCTCGCCTGGCGCCCGGGCGAGCTGACGCGGCGCTACATCGCGGGCGAGCGCGCGCGCTTCGTCTCGCCGATGGCGATCTTCCTCTTTTCGATCTTCGCGATGTTCGCGGTCTTCTCCTTCGCGGGAATTTCCCCGCCGGCGGACATGCGCGGCGTCAACGGCTATCCTGTCGCGGCGATCAAGGTTGAACGCGAGCAGGTGGCGAAGAAGCGCGAAAGGGCGCTGGAGCGGAGCCGTGATGCCGATACCGACGCCCAGGATCGCGCCGATGCGACGAACGACGTCGCCGGTCTCGATGCCCGGCTGAAGGATCTCGATACGGCCGCGGCGCAGCTGAAGGAGGACCCGATAGAGGTCAAGACAGCGCACACGGGCTGGCATGCACTCGATCATCTGATCGAGAAGTGGCAGAAGAACCCGTCGCTGATGGTCTACAAGTTCCAGTCGAGCGCGTACAAATTCTCGTGGCTTCTGATACCGCTCTCGCTGCCCTTCGTTTGGCTGCTGTTCTTCTGGAAGCGCCAGTACAAGCTCTACGATCACACGGTGTTCATCACCTATTCGATCGCGTTCATGTCGCTGCTGTTCATCGTGCTGACGCTCGCGCAGGAAGTCGGTGCGTCGGCCGGGTTCATCGGGACGGCGGCGACCGTCGTGCCGTTCATCCACGTCACGCGCCAGCTCAAGCAGGCCTATGCGCTGCGCTGGTGGTCGGCCTTGGCGCGCGCGCTGGTGCTCAGCTTCTTCATCTTCTTCGTCCTGGCGATCTTCGCACTGGTGCTCGTGTTCATGGGAGCGATGGGCTGACCGTCCGGCACGGAAAACGGGCGTCCAGATAGGCGAACATCGCGTCGCGGAAGGACGTGCCGCGTTTCTCCTCGGGGATCGCGCGGAGCGCTGTGAGGATTTCCTTCGAATCGATTTTGGTGGTGGTGCCCTTGACCGGGCAGGCGCGCGGCGGCTTTCCGGCGGCCGTATCGGCCTCGAGCTGAAGCTTCCACGCCTTGAGGCTGAACATGATCTGCTGCGCGAGGAAGCGCGTGTCGGGATCGATCTTCGCCATTTCCTTGAGGCCTTCGACCCGCGTCCAGCGCTGGATGAAGCTGCCCACGGTCAGCGCAGGATCGAGCCCCGGCGCGGCCTGCGTGCCGAGCGCCAATGCCGCGAGGATGATCGCCGCCTTCATACGAAAAGCCCTCCCCCGATCCGTCGGGAGAGGGCTATCGCTTCCGGCTTTAACGCCGAGTGAACTTAGGCGCCCTGGGGTGTCGGGTTGCCGAACGGGCCCTTGGGCTTGCGGATCTTGGGGATCGAGGTCCCCGCGACCACGGCCGGCTTGGTGGGCGCACCCGGATCGGGGCGGCCGAGGTCCTCGCCGGCGATCAGCCGCTTGATCTCCTCGCCGGTCAGCGTCTCATACTCGAGCAGCGCCAGCGCGATCGTGTGGAGCTGGTCGACATGCTCGGTGAGGATCTGGCGCGCGCGCCCCAGGCCCTGCTCGACGAAGCGCTTCACTTCGCTGTCGATCAGCCGCGCGGTCTCGTCCGACATCGGCTTGGAGCGCGACATCGAATAGCCGGTGAAGCTGTCCTCGCTCTCCGAGAAGTCGAGCGGGCCGAGATTGTCCGACAGGCCCCACTTGGTGACCATCGCGCGGGCGAGACGCGTCGCCTGCATGATGTCGTTCGAGGCACCCGACGAGACCTTGTCATAGCCGAAGATCAGCTCCTCGGCGACGCGGCCGCCGAACGCCACGGCGATGTCGGCGTGCATCTTGTCGCGATGGTAGCTGTAGCTGTCGCGCTCCGGCAGCGGCTGCACCATGCCCAGCGCGAAGCCGCGCGGGATGATCGTCGCCTTGTGGATCGGATCGGCGGTCGGCTCGTGCGCGAAGACGAGGGCGTGGCCGGCTTCGTGATAGGCGGTCATCCGCTTCTCATCGTCGGTCATCACCATCGAGCGGCGCTCGGCGCCCATCAGCACCTTGTCGCGCGCGTCGTCGAATTCCTGCGCGGCGACCAGCCGCTTGCCGCGGCGGGCGGCGAGCAACGCGGCTTCGTTGACCAGGTTCGCCAGATCGGCACCCGAGAAGCCGGGCGTGCCGCGCGCGATGACGCGGGGATCGACGTCGGGCGCCAGCGGCACCTTCTTCATATGGACCTGGAGGATCTTGACGCGACCCTCGATGTCCGGGCGCGGCACCTGGACCTGGCGGTCGAAGCGGCCGGGGCGCAGCAGCGCGGGATCGAGCACATCGGGGCGGTTGGTCGCCGCGATGATGATGATGCCTTCGTTGGCCTCGAAGCCGTCCATCTCGACGAGCAGCTGGTTGAGCGTCTGCTCGCGCTCGTCGTTCTGGTTGCCGAGGCCGGCGCCGCGGCTGCGGCCGACGGCGTCGATCTCGTCGATGAAGACGATGCACGGGGCCGACTTCTTGGCCTGCTCGAACATGTCGCGCACGCGGCTGGCGCCGACGCCGACGAACATCTCGACGAAGTCCGAGCCGGAGATGGTGAAGAAGGGCACGCCCGCCTCACCCGCGATGGCGCGGGCGAGCAAAGTCTTGCCGGTGCCGGGCGAGCCGACGAGCAGCGCGCCCTTGGGGATCTTGCCGCCGAGGCGGGCGAACTTGGTCGGGTCCTTGAGGAACTCGACGATCTCTTGCAGCTCCTCGCGCGCCTCGTCGATGCCCGCGACATCGTCGAAGGTGACCTTGCCTTCCTTCTGGGTGAGCAGGCGTGCACGCGACTTGCCGAAGCCCATCGCGCCGGAGCCCGAGTTCTTCTGCATCTGCCGGAGCACGAAGAAGGCGACGCCGAAGAAAAGCAGGAAGGGAAGCGACTGGTAGAGAATGTAGAACCAGATCGACGGCTGCTCCTCGGGCCGCGCGTTGATCTTCACGCCCTTCTCACGCAGCGTCGGGATGAGCTGCGGATCGTTGGGCACATTGGTGCGGAACTTGGAGTCGCTCGACAGCGTGCCGGTGACGACGCCGGAGCCGACCGCGATGTTGACGTCCTTGACCTCGCCCGCCTCGACCTTGTCGAGGAAGGTCGAATAGGCGATCGTGTCGCCGGTCGCAGTGGTGCTGCGCCCTTCGAACATCATCACGAAGAGGGCGAGCGCGGCAAACATGCCCACCCAGATCAACAGGCTCTTCATCCAGGGATTGCCCCCGCTCTCGGGGCCCTGCTGCTTGTCGTTGTCGTTCATGTGGCGCTCGATACCTTTCCGGCCTTCAAGATAGGGTAGCCCGTCTTAATGGCAATGGAACAACGTCGCTCTTTAGCGCGATCAGTGTGATCGACGCGGCGGGGCCGCGGAGAATCGCCATTCACCATATTTCGCACAGGCTTTCACCCCCGCAATCGTACCGGTGCCGCCGGCGTCGAGCGTGGCGACGAGCCGGTCGAGCCCCTGTTCGTGCCAGCGCGCGTCCATTCCCGAGGCGCTGCGAACCTGCTGAACGGCCTGGCGGGCCAGCCGCCGACGGAGCTCATAGGGCAGATCGGCTGCGTCGAGCGCGACCATGCCGTTTTCACCTGTACGAAGCCGCGCCGGTACTTCGCGCGCGAGCGCCCATTCGATCGCGTCTTCGGCATGACGCAGGTTCTGCGCCGACAGCGCCAGCCGCGAGGGTACGAGATCGGGCGAGGCGGTGATCAGCGCGCGGATGCGGCTGCGGTCGTAGCGGGGGTCGCGGTTCGAGCGGTCCTGAGCGACGGGCACACGCTTGCAGCTGGTAAGGCCCTCGAGCTCGGCGCGCGACCAGTCGAGCAGGGGGCGAACGAGCAGCGTTCCGCCCGCGATCGGGCGGGTGCGCCGCATCGCTGCCAGCCCGCCCACGCCCGAGCCGCGGCGCGCGCGCATCAGTAGCGTCTCGGCAACGTCGTCGCGCTGATGCGCGATGGCGACCCAGGGCGCGCCGTACGATTCGGCCCATGCGCCGAGCACGGCATAGCGCAGCATCCGCGCGCGCTCCTGCACATTGCCGGCGAAGCTGAAGCCGGTTGGGGGCACGAGCGTCGCGTGCGGCACGTCCAGCTGCGCGCAGACATCCGCCACCATCGTGGCCTCGTCGGCAGCCTCGGGCCGGAGTCCGTGGTCGACCGTCGCCGCGCGCACGGCTCCGGGCCAGGCGGCGGCGGCGAGGAGCAGCAGCGCCATGCTGTCGGGGCCGCCGGAAACGCCGAGCCCGAGCATGCGCATCGGCGTCGGCGCCGTGCCGGTCAGCGCCAGCAGGTCGCTCCGGAAGCGTTCGACCTGCTCCGCCGGGGGCGTCAGGTCACTTGCACTTGTTGGCGGCACGGCCCTCTGCGACCCCGGCCTTGATCTCGGCCGAGATGCGCTCGCCATAGAGCTGGGTCAGCTCGTCATAGACCTTGCAGACTTCGCTCGCCGGCTTCTTCAGCCTGGTGAGCGCCTGCGCCAGATAATAGAGGCTGTCGGGCGCACGCTCGCCGTTGGGGTTCTTCTTGTAGTTCTCGTAGAAGGCGACCGCGGCGAGGCTGGGCGCGCCGGCATCGAGATAGGCGCGGCCGAGCAGATTCTGCGCATAGCTGGCGCGGCGATGCTTGGGATATTGCGTAGCGACTACCTCCAGCGCCTTGCGGGCCTCGGGATAGAGCTTCGCGCTCCACAGGCGATAGCCGTAGAGATAACCGTCCTCCGCCGGATCGCCCGAATTGGGCTTCTCGATTGCGGCGAGCTGCTGCGCGCGCGCGCCGGTCGGCCGAGCGGGCTTCTCGTCCACCGCGACCGGGCGCGGGGTGACGCGCGGGGCCTCGGCCTCGCCCGTGTCGGCGGGAGCAATCTCGGGGCCACCGGTGCCTTCGGCTGGAGCAGGCGCGGACCGATCCTCGATCGCCTTCAGTCGCGCGTCGGTCGCGGCCTTATAGGCATTGAAGCCTTCCTCGAGCTGGCGCAGCCGGTGCTCGCCCTGCTCGACCTGTCCGGTGAGAGTGGTGAGCTGGCCCTCGAGCGCGGCGACGCGCTGGGTGAGGTCGGTGAGCGGGGTGCCCACGGGCACGCCCGGCACGCTCGTATCCGGCTGGGGCGTGATCTGCGGCTCGACGAGCTGGCCGGCACCGCCGGGGAAGACCTTGCGCTGCACTGCGCGCATCTCGCGTTCGAGCTTGTCGACGCGGCCCTCGACCGTGGTCTGGGCCTGCGCCACGCCTCCGGCTGCGACTGCAATCGCAATTGCCGCTGCGGCCATCAAATTTCGCATCTTCACTACACCCCCCGGTGCAAAGCGTATTGGGTTCATGTCCAAGGGCATAGCTGACACACGATGCCTGTCGCCAGCCTTAAGGGTTCGCGATCGTATTTGCAGCCGCCGTTCCTGTCGCTGCGGCGGAAGGTTCGGCAGGGCGTGCCTTGAGCGCGGCAGCACCCACTTCGGCCTCGATCGTGCGTTCGCCGGTGCCGAGCGGAGGTACCTGCGAGCCGTTGATCAGCACCTGGAGCCGGTCCGGCCGACCGGTGCGCAGACGCGGACCATTGGCGTCGCGCGGCAGGTCGAAACGCTCGCCCGCCGCCATTTCCTTCTCGTAGAGACGCTGGCCGGTGGCGTCGGTCACGCGGACCCATACGGTATCGGTCGCGACGAGCGTCACCTGATCGCCGCCTGCGGGAGCGGGTGCGGCGGGTGCAGTCGCGTTGGAATCGGCGGCCGTGGCCTGCGCAGTCTCATTGGCTTCGATCGGCAGCGTCTCGGGTGGCAGGGGAGCCTCGCCGCGGAACAGGCTGGTCCCGTACCAGAGGCCCACGCCGGCGAGGACGAGCAGTGCGACGATCAGCCCCGCCCAGGCGAGCCCGCGCGGCGGAACGCGCTTGGGATCCTGCATCTCATAAGAGGGAACGGGGGCGGCGCGCTCGGGATTGTCGCCCAATTCCTTGCGAAGCTCGCGCGCGATGGCGACTTCGTCGGCACCGACGGCGCGGGCATAGGATTTGGCGAAGCCCATCGCATAGGTGACCGAGGGAAGGCCGGCGTAGTTGCCGCTCTCGATCGCCTCCAGATG
>DATLJJ010000304.1:0-3743 GCA_035538975.1 Sphingomonas sp.
ATCTCGGCGAGGCGGATCGCGCCGGCTGGCCGGTGATCGGCAACCCATCCGGGCTCACCGACCGCACCGATTTCGTCAAGCCGATCGGCTGGGAGCGGGCGAGCTGGTGGGCGGAGACGCCGGTGGTCAAGATCGCGCGGCGGATCAACGAGCAGGTCGATACCAGCGCGCTGCCGACGATGGTGGGGGTGGCGATGCCGCAGCCGCGCGGACCCGGCGCACTCACCGACTGGAGCCCCGAGAACCGCGCGCAGCACCAGGAAGCGGTCGAGGTCTACAGCAACGCGGCGAGCGTCGAGCTGCTGCTCAACGGACGCTCGCTGGGGAGCAAGCCGCGGCCGGCGGACGATAGCGCGCGACGCTGGGATGTGCCGTTCGAGGCGGGGACGATCCGCGCGGTGGCGCGGGATGCGAGCGGCAAGCTTGTAGGCAGTGACGAGTTGCGCACCGCGGGTGCGCCGGCGGCGGTCCGGCTGATCGCCGAGGCGTCAGCGATGGGCAGCGACTTCGACAGCATCGGGTTCGTGCGGGTCGAGGTGGTCGACGCCAAAGGCGTGGTAGTCCCCGCGGCCGCCAACCGCGTGCGGATCGCGGTGGAAGGGCCGGGGAGGCTCGTCGCCTACGACAATGGCTCGCCGACCGAGCACACACCGTTCCACGAGGCCGAGCGGCCGGTGCACGGCGGCCATGCGCTGGCGATGCTGCGCGGAACCGGGCCGGGCACCGTCCGCATCCGCGCGACGGCGGCGGGGCTCAAGGCGGGGACCGCGACCCTCACGGCACGGTGAACCGCACTGCCTCGATCAGGATACCACCGCTTTGGGCGACAAGCTCGAGGCGGTGGTTCCCGCCCGCTATGATCGCGGGCACTTCCACCGAGATACGGTTGTCGAGCACTGCCTGCGCCCAGGCCGCGTCGCCGGTCTCGCGCTTGACCGAGAGCGGATAATCCCTGCCGTCGATGCGCAGCACGAGCTGGAGCGGGGCGCCGTCGGCATCGGCATAGGTCGGGACCAGATCGACTACGGGTCGCCAGCGTCCGTCGGGCAACGCGAGCGTGGCGGTGCCCGTCACCGGGCGCTCGACGCGCGATCCCAGTACCAGCCCGTTGCGGCCGAGCCCCGACACCGTGCGCCAATTCCCTGCGACCTTGCGCAGATCGAGCGCCACGTCGCGGGCAGCGACGGGTTCGGTGAGCCTCGGCGCAAGCGCCGGCTCCGCGGCGGGCGCGGGGAGCACGGGCGGGGTGAGGCGGTAGCTCTTCCACTGGCCGTCGGCGGGCTCGACGGCGATGAAGCCGCGCCACTTGCCGCCGGCGAGCGCGTCATAGTCGCGGGCGAGCGCGGCTATCCGTGCATCCGCCGCGCGCGCCTCGGCGCCTCGGGCGAGCGCACGGGGGAGGTCGGGATCGCGGAGGCGATCGTGCGCCTCGGCGGCGAAGAAGCGGCGGTTGGCCTCCGCCGCGGCCTCGACGGGGTAGCCGAGCAGCTCGAAAAAGGCGGTGCGGCGCGCCTCGGGTACTTGCGCGGCAAGTGCGCGGAGCCGGGCGACGTTGCGGTCGAATTCGCCCAGGCGCGCGTCCGCTTCGGCGATCGACAACGGGCTCTGCTTCGCCTTCTGCCCCGGCAGAAACCACTGAAGATGCTCGGGCCGCCGGATGAAATTGAGCCGGTGGTGCTCGGCCAGCACCGCAGCGATTCCCTCGACCTGGCCTGCATCGATGTTCGCCGCCGCCCAGCGCCGCGTCCAGGCCTCGACACCGAGCGTACGCGTGCCGGGCACGTCCCAGGCGAGCGAGAGGAAATAGTCCGTCGCCAGCTCGGCGGGCTTGATGTCGCCGACATTGGCGATCCACATCTGGCGCGCGCCGAGATCCCACGCGCGGCCCATCTCCTCGCCGATGAGCGTGGGCGGCGTGGTCGACAGCCAGAGGTACGAGAGCGGCGCGCCGAGATAGGAGAGATGGTAGTAAATGCCCGCGCCGCCGCTGCGCTGGCGCTCCTGCGGCGTCGGGAAGCGGCGGATGTAGCCGAAATTGTCGTCGGGCCACATCAAGGTCACGTCATCGGGGACGGCAAGCCCCGCGCGATAGATGTCGAGCACTTCCTTGTAGGGCGTGAACACCTGCGGCACGCGCTCGACCTCAGGCGAGACGTGGCGGGCGAGCATCGCGCGCTGGTCGGCGAAGATGCTCTCGAGGAAGCGTTTCCGCGTCGGCATGTCGGCGGCGCCCTGCATGCCGCTGTCGTGGATGCCACGCATGCCGAGCGTCCAGATGCTCTCGAAGTCGCCGTTGGTGCGGGCGCGTTCCTCCCAATAGGCGCGCACGCCATCGGGGTTCTTGCCGTAGTCATAGTCGTGCGAGTCGGCGGTCCATTCGCCGACATTGTTCCGCAGCATCGGCTCGGCGTGCGAGGAGCCCATGACGATGGCATAGCGGTCGGCGAGGCGGGCGTTCTCGGGGTTCGCGTTGAAGGCGGGCGAGATCTTGTGCATCGCTGGCCAGAGCGTGTTGGCCTTGAGACGGAGCAGCAGTTCGAACACCTTGGCATAGGTCTTGGGCCCCATGCCGCGCGTGCCGGGCTCGAACACGGACGCCGACCAGGGAGTGAGCCCCCAATCCTCGTCGTTGATGAAGATGCCGCGATATTTGACCGAGGGCGGGCCGAAGCGGTGCGTGCCGGGGCGGACATGCAGCGAGGGCTGCTGGAGCGGCGTCACGTCCGCCCACCAATGCCAGGGCGATACGCCGATCGCGCGGCTGAGTTCGTAGATGCCGTAGGCGGTGCCGCGGCGATCGCTGCCCGCGATCACCAGCGCGCGGGGGACGCCGGGGGCGGGGCGCTCGACCGTGGCGATGACAAAGCTTTCCCAGGCGCCGGTCAGCCGCTTCGCGTCGAGCTTTCCCGCGGCGATCAGCCGGTCGATCGCCGGATTCTTGCCGATCGTGCCGGCCCAGATCGGATCACCCCCGGCCTGTTTGCCGGTGACCGTTGCCAGATCGCGACGGAGATCCTCAGCCGCAATGCCGACTACCTCGGCGTCGCCCGGCGCCGTGACGACGGCGGCGCCGGCGAGGTCGAGGCCCGCAGCGCCAGGTCGCGAGTCGATCCATTCGGCGAGCTGGGCGCGTGCGGGCAGGGCGAGCAGCAAAAGGCTCAGCGCCAGTAAGCGCGACGCCCCGATCAATATCCTCCTTCGCCAGGGGAAGGTGCCGAAGGCGACGGAGGGGGAGGAAGCCCAAACCTCCCGGCGTGCTTCCTCCCCCTCCGTCATGCTGCGCATGCCACCTCCCCCTGGCGGGGGAGGATAGTTCGCGCCGCCCACAGCATCAGATGTAGGTCCGCAAGAACTCGCCCAGCGCGCAGATCGCGAGGCTCTGGCCATAGGGCATCGAGGTGAGGCGGATGTCCTTGTAGAATTGGAGCGTGTCGCCCATCGCGGTGCCGAAGCTGACCTGTTGGAGCTCGCCCTTCTCGTCGATGTTGGCGAGCACGCCCTTCACTGCCTTGATGCCGACCTGCTCGTAATGGCGCGGCAGATAGCCCTTCCGCACCGCCTTGAGGATGCCGTAGGCGAAGCCCGCGGTCGCCGACGCCTCGAGATACGAGGTCGGATCGACGATCAGCGTGTGCCACAGGCCGGTCTCGGCGTCCTGCGTCTCGGCGAGGGTCTTCACCTGCGCGGCGAGCGTGTCGATCAGGAAGGTGCGGAAGGCGTCGCCCTGCGGCAGGTCGAGAATC
>DATLJJ010000305.1:0-20004 GCA_035538975.1 Sphingomonas sp.
TTGGCGAAGGCACTGGCGTCGTCAAATTCTTCAACGCGCAGAAGGGCTTCGGCTTTGTCGTACGCGACGATGGCGGCGAGGATGTGTTCGTGCACATCTCGGCGGTCGAGCAGGCGGGCCTCACCGGCCTGGCCGAGGGCCAGCCGCTGGGCTTCACGCTCGTCGATCGCGGCGGCCGCATTTCGGCGACCGAGCTCAAGATCGAAGGCGAGCCGATGCCGGTCGAAGACCGCGGTCCGCCGCGCGATCGCGACGCCGGCCCGCGTGGTGCCGGTGGCCCGCAGCGCCAGCTGACTGGCGAGAAGGCGACCGGAACGGTCAAGTTCTTCAACGCCATGAAGGGCTTCGGCTTCATCCAGCGCGACGACGGCCAGCCCGACGCCTTCGTGCACATCAGCGCCGTCGAGCGCGCCGGCATGCCGACGCTCAACGAGGGCGACCGGCTCGAGTTCGAACTCGAAGTCGATCGTCGCGGCAAATACGCTGCGGTGAACCTCCAGCCCGCGAGCTGAGCGGTTCGACAAGCGAATCAAGGAAGGGCCGGGCGGAAACGTCCGGCCCTTTCGCTTTTCAGCGCGTGAGGATCAGCCCGGCACCCGCGAGAATGCCGAGCACCGCCGCAACCCGTCCCGGAGTCACCCGCTCGCCGAGAAACAGCGTGGCGATTACCAGCGCAGTCACCATCCCGGTCTCGCGCAATGCGGCCAGGGGCGCGGTGGGCCCGAGCGCAAGCGCCCAGAGCGCAAGACCATAGGTCAGGATCGACAGCGCGCCCGCCGCGACGCCGGGGCGCCATTGCCGTGCCCCCGCCGCAAAGATGGCGCCGCGTGACAGCAACGCGAACATCGTGACCGTCGCCGCACCCATCAGCACGAACATCCACACGATATAGCTGAGCGGCGTCGGCGCAGCGCGAACGCCGTGCGCGTCGATCACCGTGTAGCCGGAGATCGTCACACCGGTGAACAGCGCCCAGCCGAGCCCCGCGCGCGAGATGTGCCGCCCGAAGACCAGCACGAACATCGCGGCGCCGATCAGCGCGATTCCCGCAAGCTCGCGCGGGCTCGCCGGCTCGCCGAGCACCCCGATCACCACTACGGCGGTCACAAGCGGGGCCGTGCCGCGCATGATCGGATAGGCCGCGGAGAGGTCACTGGCCTGGAAGGCGCGGACCAGCGCGTAGAGATAGGCGCAATGCACCAGCGCAGTCCCTGCGATCCAGGGCCAGGCGCCGTGCGGCAAAGGCACCAGCAGCGTGGCCGGCAACAGGATGAGCGCGCTGGTCGCGTCGATCACCGCGCGACCCGCCATCTTGTCCTTGCCGCCCTTGAGGATCGCGTTGAGGACCGCATGGATCGATCCCGATGCGATCATCATGGCAGGAGCGAGCAGCGCGGCGTCCACGCGCTCCGCTCTATCGCATCGGGCGAATCACGTCACGGCCCGCTCAGTCGTCGCCGGTCTCCAGCGGGAGCGCCAGGCTGAACTTTCGCCGTCGCTTGACGAAGCTCGATTCGTAGCGCCGCACGACGGGATCCTCGCCGAGCATCGCATCGGTGAATTCGTTGAACGCCGCCATGTCGCGCACGGTGACCAGCAACATCAGATCGAACGCACCCGAGACGTCGAGGATAAGCTGGATATGGCGGCTCGCCACCAGCCGACGGCGCAGCGCCTCGACCGCGGCGAGCGCGTGGCGATCGAGCTGCACCTGCACGACCGCGGAGAGGAAAGCCCCGACATCCTCCGACAGCACGGCCACGTCGGCGGCGATCACGCCGCTCTCGCGCAGCCGGCGGATGCGCCGCGCGATCGCAGACGGCGAAAGCGGCACCTGCGCCGCAATCGCGTCGGCCGTCATCAGCGTGTCCCGCTGGAGCAGGTCGAGGATCTTGAGGTCGAGCTTGTCCGTCATCGTGCCCATGATGCGCGTTTCACCCCCTCCGCATGCCAGAATTGTGCGCGCGCGCGGCGAACATTGCCCCCACAGCACCGCCTCCGCCAGCGCAGATATGCAGCAGGGGCGCAGCCGGCGCGAAGCCGGCGCATGGGAGGAACTGAAATGCGCAAGTTCACGCTACTGCTCGGCGCGGCGCTCACCACCGCCTGCCCCCTGACTGTCGCTGCCCCGCCAGCGCTGGCGCAGGCGCAGCCGCAGCCGGTCCAATTCGATTCGCGCGCCGCGGTGGATGCCGTGCGCAAGCTGCTGCGCGAGAACTATGTCGTGAAGGAGCACCGCGCCGGGCTGGACGCCGCGCTCGCCCGGGGGCTGGCGAGCGACCGCTATTCGGTCACCGACCCGCAGGAGTTCGCCCGGCGCGTCACCGACGACATGGTGGCCGTGGCGCACGACAAGCATCTCTATCTCCAGCACGATCCCGCGACTTCGGCACAGCTCGCTGCCGGGGGTCAGAGCGACGAGGTCGCCGACAGCCCGTTCTGGCGCGCGTTCGCCCGGCGCCAGAACCACGGTGTGCGCGAGCTTCGCGTGCTCGCAGGCAATGTGCGGCTGATGCGCTACGACGGCTTCCTGTGGACCGGTGAGGACAGCAAGGCAGCGCTGGACAGCGCAATGGCCTTCCTGCGCGGTGGCGACGCGATCATACTCGACCTGCGCACCAACGGCGGCGGCAGCCCCGAGGCGGTGCGGCGACTCGCCAGCTACTTCGTCCCCGCGGGCGCCAGGCTGGTCACGTTCCACATGCGCGACGAGGCACCCGACGTCTCCTATGCCGAGGCCGTCCCGGGCGGCCGCATCGAGGGCGTTCCCGTCTATGTCCTCACCAGCGGCCGCAGCGCTTCGGCCGCGGAGGAATTCGTCTCGCATGTCGCGGGGTTCGGCTTCGGCACGCTGATCGGCGAAACCACCGCGGGCGCGGCCTATCGCAACGAGCTCTTCCCGGTACCCGGCGGCTTCGCGCTGAGCGTCTCAGTGGGGCGACCCGAATTGCCCTCTGGAGGCGACTGGGAGGGCAAGGGCGTGGCACCCAGGCATCAGGTGCCGCAGGAACTCGCGCTCGATCGCGCGCTGCAGGAGGCGCTCACCGGCCTGGCCGCGAAGGCGCAGGATCGCGAGCGGACCGAACTCGAATGGGCCGCCGCGCTCCACGGTGCGCGCGCATCCCGCGCGGCACCGGCGCAGCCCGCCGCGGCCTATGCCGGCCGCTATGGTGATCGCATGGTATCGGCCGAAGGCAGCACGCTGGTCTATCAGCGCGACGGCGGCCTCAAGAGCGCGCTCGTGCCGCTCGGCGGCGATCTTTTCGCGATCGAGGCCGATCCGCGCAGCCGTGTGCGGTTCGTCTCCAGCAACGGCAAGGTGACGGGATTCGTCATCGAGCGCGCCGATGGCGGCAAGGTCGAGGCAACCAGGGCCTAGGTCACCAGCCGTCGCAGCCCCGCGATCGTGTCCGCCTCTGCCGCCGGCTTGTCGGTGCGGATGCGGCTGATGCGGGGGAAGCGCATCGCCAGGCCCGATTTGTGGCGCCGCGATTCGTGGATCGAATCGAATGCGACTTCGAGCACCAGCGCCTTGTCGACTTCGCGTACGGGACCGAAGCGATTGATCGTGTGGTTGCGCACATAGCGGTCGAGCCATTTCAGCTCCTCGTCGGTGAAGCCGAAATAGGCCTTGCCGACGGGCAGCAGCTCGCCTTCGTCGGTCCAGCAGCCGAAGGTGTAGTCCGAATAGAAGCTGCTGCGCTTGCCGTTACCACGCTGGGCATACATCAGCACGCAATCGGCGATCAGCGGATCGCGCTTCCATTTGTACCAAAGCCCCGCGCGCCGCCCGGCGACATAGGGCGAATCGCGGCGCTTGAGCATCACGCCCTCGATCGAGGCGTCGCGCGCGCCGGCGCGGATCTCCTCGAGCGTGTCGAAATCGGGCGCGTCGATCACCGCCGACATATCGAACCGCTCCGGATTCAGTGCGCCCGCGAATCGCTCCAACCGCGCGCGGCGCTCGGTCCAGGCGAGCTGGCGCAGATCCTCCGTACCATCGAACAATATGTCGTAGAGGCGGACGAAGGCGGGATAGTCGGCGAGCATCCGTGCCGAGACGAGCTTGCGGCCCAGTCGCTGCTGGAGCGCATTGAAGCTCGCCGCCTCCCCGCCCTGGAACTCGCCCTTCACCAACAGCTCGCCGTCGAGCACGCCCTCGCGCTCAAAGGCCGCGGCGACTTCGGGAAAACTGTGCGTGATGTCGTCGCCGGCGCGGCTGTAGAGCCGGGTCTGGCCGCCGACATGGACGAGCTGGACGCGGATACCATCCCATTTCCACTCGGCGGCATAGTCCTCGAGGCTGACGCGCGCTTCCTCGAGCGGGTGCGCGAGCATGAAGGGGCGAAAGACGGGAACATTGGCCGCGGTCGGCTGGCTGCCGCGCCCCTCTGCCCAGTCGAACAGCGCGGCATAGGGCGGCGCGAGCCCATGCCACACCTCCTCCACCGCATCGACCTCAAGCCCGAACGCCTGGGCCAGCGCGGTCTTGGCGAGCCGCGCGGAGACGCCGACGCGCAAGCCGCCGGTGGCGAGCTTGAGCAGCGCGAACCGCTCGTCGGCATCGAGCCGGTCGAGCATCGCCGCGAGCACCGCAGGCGCGTCCGAGCGCGAGAGGTGCTGCAGCGTCTCGACCACGTTCGAAAGGCTGAGCGGCACCGCCTCGTCTTCCGGATCGTGCCGGGCCGGCCAGAGCAGCGCGATCGTCTCGGCCGAATCGCCGACGAAATCGCGGCTGAGCGCAAAGAGGACGGGATCGACTCGCTCCTCGACCATCGCGCGGATCAACGCGGGTTTGGCCGCGGGCAGGTCGAGCGTGCCGGTGAGGCCGGCCATCGCCCAGCCGCGGTCCGGATCGGGAGTCGCGCGCAGATAGTCGCCGATCAGCTTGAGCTTGGCGTTGCGCGAGCGCGTGTAGATCAGCCGATCGAGCAGGTCCGCAAAGGCGCGCATGCGCATCCAACGCATGGTCAGGCCGATGCGCTCCCGTTACGAACGGAACATGGGGCGATTCAGGACATGGGTAGCGGGGTTGACGGGCGCGGCCCTGCTGTTCCTCGGCTGGGGCTACGCCAACGTCCTGCGCGATCCGGTGACGCGCGAGACACGCTTCGCCTATCGCGACTGGCCCAAAGGGGCACGGCCGATCCGCGTGGCGCTGATCGGCGACATCCATCTGCAGGGCCCGGACATGCTTCCGGAGCGCGTCGCGCGACTGGCCGCGCTGCTCGCCGGGAAGCGCCCTGATCTGATCCTGCTCGCGGGGGACTTTGTGGGAGACCGCCAGCTCGGCACCCGAAGCTTCAGCGACGCGGAGATCGCGGCGGCGCTGCGTCACTTCTCGGCGCCGCTCGGCGTCTATGCGGTGCTGGGCAATCACGATCACTGGCGCGACGGGCCCTCGATGCGCCGCGCGATCGAGCAGGCGGGCATCCCGGTGCTCGACAATCACGCCGTCCGCGCAGGTGCTTTGGCGCTGGTCGGAATCGGCGACATCCACACGAAGAACGCCGACGTGTCGGCCGCCGCGCGCGTCGCAGCGCGATTGCCCGGCCCCACGCTCGCCTTCACGCATAGCCCCGACGTCGTGCCGCGACTTCCGGCGCGTTTCGGGCTCGTACTCGCCGGCCATACGCACTGCGGCCAGATCGTGCTGCCGCTGGTCGGCGCGCTCGCCAGCGCGTCACGATTCGGCGAGCGCTATCGATGCGGCATCACCCGCGAGCCTGGCCGGATCACCGTGGTGACGTCCGGCCTGGGCGCGAGCGTGCTTCCGCTTCGCTATGGCGCCCCGGCCGACTGGTGGCTGTTGACGGTCGGCCCCGTGGCGCAGGATGGCGCGCGGCGCTAGACGGGGTGTCCGGCGTGCCCGGGGGCGCGCCATTCCGGGGAGTTCGCATTCCAATGAAGATCGTGATTTCGGCTGCCGCAGCCGTCGCCTGCCTGCTTCCGACGCTGGCGTACGCCCAGACCGCGCCCGCGGCTGCCGCGCCAGCCGCCGCAGCTCCGGCCGCAGCCAGGTTCAACCTCGACACGCCGATCGAAACGCTCGCCGCCGATCCCAAGGCGAAGGCGGTGCTCGACGCCGACCTGCCCAATCTGGTGAACCACCCCTCCTATGAGGATTTCAAGATGCTCAGCCTGCGCGCGGTGCAGCCCTTCTCGCAGGGCAAGCTGACCGACGAGCTGCTCAAGAAGGTCGAGACCGACCTGGCGGCGATCAAGTGAAATGAAAAAAAGGGGCGGCGCCCGCCGGGCCCGCCCCCTATCTCGGACTGCCTTGGCTCAGCCCTTGCGGCTGGCCTCGAACAGGAACCAGGCACGTTCCTCCGCCTGGTCGGTCCAGTCGTCGACGATGCCGCTGGTGGCATTGTCGCCGGCGTCTTCCGACGCCTGCTTCACCACGCGGAAGCTCTCGACCAGCTTGAGATTGTCGTCGCGCAGCTCGGCGAGCATGTCTGCGGCCGAGACGAATTCGGCGTCATTGTCCTTGACCGTCTGGCGGCGCGCGATGTCGCCGATCGAACGCAGCGTGGTGTTGCCGGTCTTGCGCACGCGCTCGGCGATCAGATCGGTCACGCCGAGGATCTGGGTCGCCTGATCGTCGAGCATCAGGTGATAGTCGCGGAAATGCGGGCCCGAGACGTGCCAGTGGAAGTTCTTGGTCTTGAGATAGAGCGCGTAGCAATCGGCGAGTGCACTGTTGAGCGCATCGGCGACGCTGCGCGTGTCGTTGCGGTTGAGATCGGTGGGTGTCTGCAGGGGCGCGGTCTTCTCTGCCATCTTGTCCTCCCGGGTGAATCGGTTCGTCGGCACAACGATCCCATATAGGTTCGGCTCCGCCGCTTCCCATGGGGATTTTGCGTCAGTCCGATCGACGCTATCGAAAATCGCGGCATGGGTGCCACCGAACGAAGGTCCAGGCCGGCCAAGCCTTGACTTTTGGCCGGGACTCGCGCATCGGCCCGCGTCTGGCAGCGGTGCGCTTGCGCGTGCCGCTCTTTTCTTTTCGCACGATTCAAGGGTTTCGGGTCATGGCCAAGCCGACCACTGTCAAGATCAAGCTCGTCAGCACGGCGGACACGGGTTTCTTCTACGTCACCAAGAAGAATCCGCGCACCCAGACCGAGAAGTTCTCGTTCCGCAAGTACGATCCGGTCGCGCGCAAGCACGTCGAGTTCAAGGAAGCGAAGATCAAGTAACCGGCGCTTCGGCGACGATTGCCCGGCCCCGCGCAAGCGGGGACTGCTTCCGAAGAGCCCCGCGCCCTCAGGGTTGCGGGGCTTCTTCCGTTTCCGCGGGAACGAGCGCGCGGACTTCCTCCATGAAGCGTGCGAGGCTGATCGGCTTGGAGACATAGGCGTTGGCGCCCGCGGCGCGGATCCGCTCCTCGTCCTCATGTCCCGCATAGGCCGTCACTGCCATGATCGGGATGGCCCGGAGATCCGGATCAGCCTTCATCTCGCGGATCAGTTCCAGCCCCGTCACATGCGGCATCTGGATATCCATTACCACCAGGTCGGGCACGAAGGCGCGCGCCTTGGCGACTGCCTCGCGCCCGTCGCTCACCGGCTCGGTCGCGAAACCGTGCGCGCGCAGCAGATCGCAGAAGAGCTTGAGATTGAGTTCGTTGTCCTCGACAACGAGCACCCTTTTTGCCACGCGCTTGATCCTGTCCTTCGGGGAATTCACTAGGCCATGCCTGCGCAAGAAACAAACGCCGAGGCGATCGGGCTCCGTGCGCTCGCATGGACGTTGGGCGATTCGGCCCGCGCAGAGCGGCTGCTGGCGCTGACCGGGCTCGATCCGGCAGGGCTGCGCGCGCGTGCGGGCGAACCCGCACTGCTCGCCGCGACGCTCGGGTTTCTCGAATCCTATGAGCCCGACCTGATCGCCTGCGCCGAGGCGCTGGACGAGAAGCCAGCGACGCTGGTCGCCGCGCGGCAGAAGCTGGAAGGCGCATGAAACCGCTGCTGATCACCGATTGCGACGAAGTGCTGCTGCACATGGTGCGCCATTTCGCGCCGTGGCTGGACGAGACGCATGACATCGAGTTCACCCCCGACGGCGGCGACTTCTCCACATCGATGCGCCACCGTGCCGACGGCCGGCCGGTCGAGCCCGCGACGATGTGGGGGTTGCTCGACGGCTTCTTCCCCGGCGAGATGGAGCGCCAGACGCTGGTGCCGCACGCGCGCGAAGCGCTCCACGCATTGTCGCAGGTCGCCGAGATCGTCGTGCTCACCAATCTGGGCGACCATTGCCGCGAGCACCGCGTCGCGCAGCTCGCGACGCACGGTATCGCCCACCGCGTCGAGTGCAATCAGGGCGGCAAGGGTGCGCCGGTCGCGCGGATCGCGGCCGAGTTCGGCAATCCGGTCACGGTCTTCGTCGACGATCTGCCGCAGCACCACGAATCGGTGGCGCGGCACGCGCCGCACGTCCATCGGCTGCACATGGTCGCCGAACCGAGCCTCGCGCCGCGTGTGCCCGCCGCGCCGCATGCCCACGCCCGGATCGACGACTGGCGCGAAGCACAGGCGTGGATCGCCGCGCGCTTCGCCGAGGGGTTGACCGCCGCACCCTCCGGTGGTTGATCCGGGCGCATGACTGCCGCCATCGACGCGAAGCTGGCCGAGCTCGGCCTCACACTCCCCGAAGCCGCCGCTCCGGTCGCGGCCTATGTGCCTGCCGTCGAGGCGGGCGGGCTGCTCCATGTCTCGGGCCAGCTGCCCTTCAAGGACGGCGCGCTGATGACCGGCCGGCTGGGCGAGGACCGCGATCTGGAATTCGGCGCCGAAGCCGCGCAGCGCTGCGGGTTGATGCTGGTGGCGCAGATCAAGAAGGCGCTCGGCGGAGACCTGAGCCGCGTCGAACGCGTGGTGAAGCTGGGCGTGTTCGTGAACTCGGCCGCAAACTTCACCGACCAGCCCAAGGTCGCCAATGGCGCATCCGAGCTGATGCAGGCGCTGTTCGGCGATGCCGGCCGTCATGCGCGCAGCGCCGTGGGCGTGCCTGCGCTTCCGCTGGGAGCCGCCGTCGAAGTCGACGCAGTGATCGCGGTGCGCCCCGCCTGATCCTGTTGCGGCGCAGCAACAGCGGCGCCGCTTCGGTGTCTTCGTTCGGTAAAATTGTTGTGCGCACGGTCGCAATACGGCAATGATCTTGTGCCGGCCCAACGCCGCGCGTGCAGTCCATCAAACAGACGCGGCGACGATCGGCAGCAGGTGGGGACCCTTTGACGTTGAATTGAAAGGGATTTCCATGCGCTTTTCGATGATCAGCCTCGGCGCGCTCATGCTCGCCACCGCCACGCCTGCGCTGGCGCAAGAGGAGACCGAACCCGCTCCGGCAGTGACCGTCAACGGCAGCGCTGCCGTTGTCAGCGACTATCGCTTCCGCGGCATCTCGCAGACCGACGGCAATTTCGCCGTACAGGGCGGCATAACCGTCAGCCACGAATCTGGCTTCTATGTCAGCGTCTGGGGCTCGTCGATCGACGACTATGTCACGATGCACGGCACGGCGAACCAGGAAATCGACCTTATCGCCGGCTTCAAGAAGAGCTTTGGCGGCGCCACGGTCGATGTCGGCGCGCTCTATTACGTCTATCCGGGAACGCGGCTGGCCGGCGACGACAGCGCATCGGACTTCATCGAGCCCTATCTCGCGGTCTCCTACGCGCTGGGCCCGGTGACCGCCAAGGCGACCGCCGCCTATGCTCCGAAGCAGAAGGCGCTGGCGATCGACCAGGGCGCGACGGGCACGCTTCCCAAGGAAGACAATCTCTACCTGGCGGGCGATCTGTCGGCGACCATCCCCAACACCCCGATCGGCGTGACGGCGCACCTCGGCCACACCTTCGGCCCGAGCTGGCTATCGGGACCGACCGACGAGTACACCGACTGGGCGCTGGGCGCGACCTACACCTGGAAGGCACTGACGCTCGGCATCCAGTATGTCGACACCGACACCTTCTTCATCACCCCCAGCGGCAAGGATGCGGCCGAGGGTGGAATCGTGGGCTCGCTCAGCGTCAGCTTCTAGGGCTTCGGACAAAGAAAAGGGCGCGCAGGTCAAACTGCGCGCCCTTTTGCTTGTCCGCCCGGGAGCGGCTTATTGCTGCGGCGTGCTCGCGCGCGCGTCCTGGCCGTCGCCTTCGGGAGCGGCGACGATGTCGCGCGTCGTCTGGCCCTTGTCGACCACGGTGGTCGTCGGGCTGCCGACGGTGCTGCGAGCGCCCACGTCGGCGCTCGAGCGGCCGGCTGCGTTGAGCGCGGCATTCTCCGACGCGCTGCGTGCCTGCGATCCGCCGAACAGAGCGTCGAGCGCCTGCTGCTGGACGTTGCTGTCCTGACGCGCGGCGCCGGCCTGCGGCGGGACCAGCGCGAAATCTGGCGGGATCACCAGCGGTGCCTGGCGCGCGACGGCGAACTCGTCCGGACGGGAGCGGTCGTAGCCGCTCTTCCCGCATGCGGAGAGCGATCCGGCGAGCGCGATGCCGGCCGCGATGACGATGAGCTTACGCATTGACTTCATTCTCCACAGGAGCCGACGGCGCAGCCGGCTTATCGCGCACGAACAGCGCGCGGATCAACAGGACCACCACGCCGATGGTAATCGCCGCATCGGCGACATTGAAGACCAAAAAGGGACGCCACGTCCCGAAATGAAGGTCGGCGAAATCGACGACATAGCCCAGCCGGGTGCGGTCGAGGATGTTGCCCAGCGCCCCGCCGAGCACGAGCCCCAGCGCCGCGACGTCGGGCAGCTTGCGCTCCTTCATCATCCACCACAACACGCCCGCCGCGATTCCGCCGGTGAGCGCGACCAGCGCCCAACGCATCACCTGCCCGCTCGCAGGCAGCAGCCCCAGCGACACGCCGACGTTCTGGACGAAGCGCAGATCGAAGATCGGAAGCACTTCCATCGCCGCGCCCGGCACGTTCAGCCCCAGCGGGCCCGTCACGAAATATTTGGTGACCTGATCGAGCAGGAACACCAGCACGGCCACGCCAAGGCCGATCATCCGCGTCTTGTTCATTCGACCACCCCAGCGCACCGGTCGCACAGCGCGCCGTCCACAACAACCTCGGGAAGATGCCGCCAGCAGCGGCCGCATTTGTGGCGCCCGGTGGGCGTCACCGTGACGCCTTCGCCCGGGCTCACTGACGCGACGATGAACAGCTCGGCCAGATCGTCGCCGGCGAGCGGCAGGTCGGGCACCGTCACCTCGGCCTCGAGGCTCGAGCGCACCTTCTTCTCGCGGCGATAGGGCTCGATCGCCTCGGTCACTTGCTGGCGAAGCGCGCGCACTGCCTGCCAGTCGGCCGAAAGCGTCGCGTCGAGCTCGGGAAGCTCGGGCCATTCGAGCAGGTGCACCGATCCGTCCTCGCTGGGAAAGCGCGCCTGCCACACTTCCTCGGCAGTGAAGGCGAGGATCGGCGCAGCATAGCGGACCAGCGCGTGGAACAGCAGGTCGAGCACGGTCCGGTAAGCGCGGCGCTTCGGGTCCGAAGGCGCATCGCAGTAGAGGCAGTCCTTGCGGATATCGAAGAAGAAGGCCGACAGGTCCTCGTTCGCGAAATCGGTGAGCGCGCGGCTGTAGCGGTTGAATTCGAATGCATCGGCGGCGCTCTGCAGCTCGGCGTCGAGCAGCGTCAGCTCGCTCAGTATGTAGCGCTCGAGCTCGGGCATCTCCGCGACCGGCAGCCGCTCTTCCTCGGTGAAGCCGTCGAGCGCGCCGAGCAGGTAGCGGAAGGTGTTGCGCAGTTTCCGGTAGGTGTCGCCGGTGCCGGCGAGCACTTCCTTGCCGATGCGGACGTCCTCGAAATAGTCGGTCTGCGCGACCCAGAGGCGCAGGATGTCGGCACCGCTTTCGCCGATCACCTTGAGCGGATCGACGACGTTGCCGAGCGACTTGGACATCTTCCGCCCGTTGCCGTCGAGCGCGAAGCCGTGCGTGAGCACCGCGTCATAGGGCGCGCGGCCGCGGGTGCCCGAGGCTTCGAGCAGCGACGACTGGAACCAGCCGCGATGCTGGTCCGAGCCTTCGAGGTACAGGTCGGCGCGGGCGCCCTCGCCATAGCGCGCCTCGACCACGAACGCGTGGGTCGACCCCGAATCGAACCAGACGTCGAGGATGTCGGTGACGACCTCATAGTCTTCGAGCCGGTGGTCGGGCCCCAGCAGCGCCTGGTGATCGGCCTGGAACCAGGCGTCGGCGCCGCCCGCGCGGAAGGCGTCGAGGATGCGCTCGTTGACGGCGTGGTCGCGCAGATAGTCGCCGGTCTGGCGGTGGACGTAGAGCGCGATCGGCACGCCCCAGGCGCGCTGGCGGCTGATCACCCAATCCGGCCGCCCCTCGACCATCGATCGAATGCGGTTGATCGAGCGCTCGGGCACCCAGCGCGTCGTCTCGATCGCGTCGAGCGCGAGCCCGCGCAGCGTCGGGCCGTTGTGCGTCGACATGGGCAGCTCGCCGCCGAAGGGGCTGGGCACGTCGATCACTGCGGGCGCCGCGGGCCTGTCCATCGGAATGAACCACTGCGGCGTGCAGCGGAAGATGATCTTGGCCTTGGAGCGCCACGAGTGCGGATAGCTGTGCTGGAAGTCTTCGGTCGCGGCGAGCAGCGCCCCCGCAGCGCGCAAGTCCGAACAGATCGGTCCCTCGGGCGCGACGAACTTCTTGTTGATCACGCTGCCCTGCCCGCCGAGCCACAGCCAGTCGGGCCGGTACATGCCCGCGGCATCGACCGCGAACACCGGATCGATGCCGTGCGCCTTGCAGAGCAGGAAGTCGTCCTCGCCATGATCGGGCGCCATATGGACGAGGCCCGTACCGGTGTCGGTGGTGACGAAGTCGCCGGCAAGGAACGGGCGCGGCTTGGCGAAGAAGCCGCCGAGATGGTGCATCGGGTGGCGGGCGATGGCGCCGGCGAGCTGAGCGCCAACAAACCAGCTATCGTGATCTGGGTCTCCCGGAGTGCTAAGCTCCTTGCCGATCCGCTTCTGGAAAGGCCCAACGAGGTCGGCCGCGATCAGATATCGCCGCTCGCCATCCGACATGAGAACGTACGGTACGTTCTCTCCGTACGCGAGCGCCTGGTTCACCGGGATCGTCCAGGGCGTAGTCGTCCAGATCACCGCATGCGCGCCGACCAGCTCGGGTGCGTTCGGCGCCTCGACGATCTCGAACGCCACGTCGATCTGGGTCGAGACCACGTCCTCATATTCGACCTCGGCATCGGCGAGCGCGGTCTTCTCGACCGGCGACCACATCACCGGCTTGGCGCCGCGGTAGAGCTGGCCGCTCTCGGCGAACTTAAGCAGCTCGCCGGCGATGGTCGCCTCGGCCTCGAACTTCATGGTGAGATAGGGATCGTCCCAGTCGCCCATGACGCCCAGCCGCTCGAACTGCGCGCGCTGCACCGCGACCCATTTCTCGGCATAGGCGCGGCATTCGGCGCGGAAGGCGACGGGGTCGACTTCGTCCTTGTTGAGCTTCTTCGCGCGATAGGCTTCCTCGACCTTCCACTCGATGGGCAGGCCGTGGCAGTCCCAGCCGGGCACATAGGGCGCGTCCTTGCCCATCAGGCTCTGCGAGCGGACGACGATGTCCTTGAGGATCTTGTTCATCGCATGGCCCATGTGAATGTCGCCATTCGCATAGGGCGGGCCGTCGTGGAGGATGAAGCGCTCGCGCCCGGCGCGCTCCTTGCGGAGGCGCTCGTAGAGGCCGATCTTCGCCCAGCGTTCGAGGATCGCCGGCTCCTTCTGCGCAAGGCCGGCCTTCATGGGGAAATCGGTCTTCGGCAGGAAGACGGTGTCGCGATAGTCGCGCTGGGTATCGGGTGCGTCGCTCATGGGTGCGCGGGGATTAGCGGGTGCGGGAGCCCGAGTCATCCCTCGCGCGCAGCACTGTTCGAGATTCACACGGAGACGCCGAGGCGCGGAGATTTTTGTTCGCGCAGAGGCGCAGAGAACGCAGAGATGCCAGTCTCGGCGTCAGCGGCAGAAATCCTCGAAAAGCTTGATCAATCAGTCGTGGCGCCGGATGGCCTCCAGACGGATACAATCTCTGCGCCTCCGCGTCTCCGCGTGAATCAAATATCGAGTGCCGCTCTCGCGGCGAGTACGTCCCGGCCCATCTGCGCCACCAGCGCGTCGAGCGAATCGAACTTCGCCTCGGCACGGAGATATTCGATCAGCGCCACTTCGATGGTCTGGCCGTAGAGATCGCCCGCGAAATCGAAGAAATGGCTTTCGAGCAGTTCCTTCGGCGGATCGAACATCGGGCGCACGCCGAGGTTCGCCACGCCCCCGAGGACGCGCCCGTCGGCGAGGCGGCCGCGCACGGCATAGATGCCGTAGGCGGGGCGCAGATAGTTGACGAGCGGCATGTTGGCAGTGGGAAAGCCGAGCTCGCGCCCGCGCTTGTCGCCATGCTCCACCAGAGCCTCGATCGTGAAGGGTCGGGTGAGCAGCACCGCCGCCTCGCGTGGGCGCCCGCCACGCAGATGCTCGCGGATGCGCGTCGACGAGACGGTCTCTCCGCCGAGCGTCACCGGCGGCACGACTTCGGCCGAGAAGCCGAGCTCCGCGCCGAGCGCGGCGAGCGCGGCGACATCGCCTTCGCGCCCCTTCCCGAATGTGAAGTCGTCGCCCGTCACCACGCCCGCTGCGCCGATCAGCCGGACGAGCTGCTCCTCGGCAAAGGCCCGCGCGCCCAGCCCCGCGAGGCCGGCGTCGAAGCGGAAGACGAGCATCGCATCGGCGCCGGCATCTGCGAACAGCCGCTGGCGCTGGTCGAGCGTGGTCAGCCGAAAATGCTCGGCCTGCGGCTGGAAGAAGCGCCGGGGGTGCGGATCGAAGGTCGCGACGATCGCCGGGCGGCCCTCGGCGCGCGCGCGCTCGATCGCGCGGCCCACCACCGCTTGGTGCCCGAGGTGGAATCCATCGAAATTGCCGAGCGCGACGATGCCGCCGCGATACGCGGCCGGAACCCCCGAGCCGCTGTCCAGCCGCTCCATGGCCTTGCGCTATAGGAGCAGCGGAAGGGTGCGAAAAGCCCTTAGCCCCGCTTCTGGCGACTCTTGAAGGGCAGCACCTCGCCCCCGCCATGACGGCCGGCGACCACATCGTTGAGCGCGAGGATAAGCTGGTCCTGGCGGAAGGGCTTGGCCAGCCGCGGCAGCCCTCCCGTCCCCTCCACCGGGATCTCGGCGTAGCCCGAGACGAGCAGCACCGACAGCTCGGGCCATCCCGCCTGCGCCGCCTCGGCGAGCTGCATGCCGTTCATCGCGGGCATGGCGAAATCGGTGAGAAGCACGTCGATATGGCTTTCGCTCAGCAGCTGGAGCGCCTGGCGGCCCGACGCAGCCTGCACCACCCGATGACCTGCATCCTCGAGCATCGCCGCCGTATTGGTGAGCACGAGCGGATCGTCGTCGACTGCCAGTACCGTGAGCTGATCGGTCGGAGTGACCGGCGCCTTCTCGGTGGTCTCGTCCCGTTCGGGCACTGTCTCGTGTTCCGAGACCGGCAGCCAGAGCTCGGCCATCGTTCCCTCGCCGGGGCTGCTGCGCAGCACCAGCTTGCCGCCGCACTGCTCGGCGAAGCCGTGCACCATCGACAGGCCAAGGCCGGTGCCCTTGCCTACACCCTTGGTGGTGAAGAAGGGCTCCATCGCGCGTGCCAGCGTCTCTTCGTCCATCCCCTCGCCGGTGTCCGAGACGCTGAGGCAGACATAGTCCCCTGACTTGAGCCCGGGGCTCGCGGCGACATGCTCTTCGCGCGCCGCGATCACCAGCCGCCCGCCCTCGGGCATGGCGTCGCGCGCGTTGACGGCGATGTTGAGCAGCGCGAGCTCGAGCTGCCCCGGATCGGCGTGGATCGGGCGGAGCACGAGCGGGAACCGGGTGTCGATGCTGATCCCCGGCCCGATCGTGCGCTGGAGCAGTTCGGCCATGCCGCGGACGAGCGCGGCGGGATCGACCGTCTCGAGCTTGAGCTCCTGCTTGCGCGCGAAGGCGAGCATCCGCTGCGTGAGCGTGGCGCCGCGCTCGGCGGCCTGCATGGCATTGTCGATGAAGCGCGAGACGTCGGCGCCCTCGGCGAGCTTGCGCCGCGCCAGATCGAGGCTGCCGACGATCGCGGCGAGCAGATTGTTGAAGTCATGCGCGACGCCGCCGGTGAGCTTGCCCACCGCATCCATCTTCTGCGCCTGGAAGAACGCCTCCTGCGCCTGCTCGAGCGCGAGCTGCGCCTGTCGGCGCTCGGTGAGATCACGCGTGATCTTGGCGAAGCCGATCAGCGTACCCGAGGAATCCCGCACCGGGTCGATCACCACGCTGGCCCAGAAGCGCGTTCCGTCCTTGCGCACGCGCCAGCCCTCGGCCTCGAATCGCCCTTCGGTGCGCGCACGCTCGATCGCGCGCGCGGGCATGTCCCGGGCACGGTCCTCGTCGGTGTAGAAGCGCGAGAAATGCTCGCCGATGATCTCGTCGGCGGTATAGCCCTTGAACCGCTCGGCGCCGGCATTCCAGCTGACGATATGGCCGGCGGGGTCGAGCATGTAGATCGCATAATCGGTGACGCACTGGACGAGCAGCCGGAAACGCTCCTCGCTGCGCCGGAGCGCCTCTTCGGTCGCGCGGCGCTCGGTCAGGTCGCGAGTTACCTTGGCGAAGCCGATGAGCTCACCCCGCGGATCGCGGATCGGGTCGATCACGACATTGGCCCAGAAGCGCGTGCCGTCCTTGCGCACGCGCCAGCCTTCGGCCTCGAACCGGCCCTCGTCCTCGGCGGTGCGCAGCGCCGTCTCCGGAACGCCGCGCGCGCGGTCTTCTTCGGTGTAGAAGCGCGAGAAATGCTGGCCGATGATCTCGTCGGGGGTATAGCCCTTGAAGCGCTGCGCGCCCGGATTCCAGCTCGCGACCACGCCGTCGCGATCGAGCATGTAGATCGCGTAATCGGTCACGCTCTGGACGAGCAGCTCGATACGATTCGTTTCCATGTCAGCAGTAGGGCAGTTGATCGACATTCGGTCCCCGCGGGACCGCAGATACGCCCCGACTTCAGCGCAGAACGGCCCTGCCCCCGGATCGTTCCAAACAATCAATGTCCTAGAATGGGAGCCAGCGCTGCTTCTCGCTGAACTTCATGTACCCAGCATTCACCCCCAACCGCCAACCGACGCCCATGCGCACCGGGATCAGCACCACGTCGCCGCGGCGCAGATAGCTCGCCGAGAAGCCGCCGACGAAATAGACGCGGCCCTCGCCCTGCGGGAAACGCTTGTAGAGTTCCTGGCTGTCGTAGAGGTTGTAGACGAGCACGAACACCTTGTTGGCGTCGCCGCCGATATCGAAGCCGATCGACGGGCCCGTCCAATAGACCTTCCGCTGCCCCTCCACCTTGTGGAAAAGCTCGCCCGAGCCGTAGCGCAGCCCGATGCCGATCGCACCCGAGGCCTCGCGGCCGGCGATATAGGCGTTGGGCTCGCCCTGCTCCTTCAGAATGTCCTCGATGATGCCGGCGAGGCCCGAGGCGCCCTTGCCGAAGACACCCTCGGCCGCGCCGATCAGGTCGTCTCTCTGGAAGGTGGCGCTCGCCTGCGAGCGCGTGGCGGCCGCAGGGGCATTCTGCTGCGGCGCCACCGGCTGCGGATCGACCGGTGCCGGCGCCTGGGGCGTGCTTTGCTGATAAGGCCCCTGATCGACCGGCGCAGGATCCTGCGCGACGGGCGGCGGCGTATTCAGGTCCGAATCGATCGCGGTGTTGGGGTCGATCGTCGTGATCTGCGCGGCCGCCGGGAGTACCCCGAGGCCCAGCACGACGGCAGCAGCCCACCCCATCCAGTCACGCGCGCGCATCGACAATAGCCCCACCCCAGATCGAAAAAGGCAGACCAGCCTAGGCTTTCCGGGCTTTCGCTGCAATGAACGGGCGACAGGGCGAGTCGATTTCACGCTCGTCAGCTTGGCCGTTGATCCCTGCCGAAGCCGCCGCTATAGGCCGCGCTTCGGGCCCTTTTCCGGAGACGTGGGTGAGTGGCTGAAACCAGCGGTTTGCTAAACCGCCGTACGGGGATTACTCGTACCGAGGGTTCGAATCCCTCCGTCTCCGCCACTGCCCGCCCAGCCGGGAGCCCGATGACCGCCGCCCCGCCCCAGAGCCAGCCGCCGATCCGCAAGCGCCGCCGCCCACCGCGTCCGCGTTCGCTGCGGCTGCACGGCACCGTCGCGCGCGAGCTGGGCATCCGAATCGTCTCGGGCATGGTCCGGCCGGGCGAGATTCTCGAAGGCGAGATCGCGGCGAGTGAGCAGTTCAAGGTCTCGCGCACTGCCTATCGCGAGGCGATCCGGATTCTGGCGGCCAAGGGGCTCGTCCATTCGCGGCCCAAGATCGGCACTCAGGTCTCGCCGCGGCGCGAGTGGCACCTGCTCGACCCCGATGTGCTCGCCTGGATCTTCGAAGGCGAGCCCGACGAGGAGCTGATCGCGCATCTGTTCGAGCTGCGTCGGATCGTCGAGCCCGACGCCGCGCGACTGGCGGCGATTCGCCGCAGCGACGAGCAGCTCGCGCGGATGAAGGAGGGGCTCGAGGGCGTCGCGCAGCACGGCTTCGCATCGGAGATCGGCCGGCGCTGCGACGAGCAGTTCCACTCGGCGCTGCTCGAAGCGTCGGGCAATGATTTCGTCATTTCGCTCACCAGCGGCGTCGCCGCGGCGATCGCGATCACCACGGCGTTCAAGCAGCATCGCCTGCCCGCCCCGCACGACGCGCTGCCCGTGCACCTCAACGTGCTCAAGGCGATCGAGGCGCAGGATCCGCAGGGTGCGCACGACGCGATGGCGCGGCTCGTCGAGCGCGGGCTGACCGACACGATGGAGGCGCGCGATCCCGGCGCCCGTGCCACCATCCGCGCGGTTTGCTGCTGAAGCGCATTGCTCGGTTGAACCGGGGCCCCTGCGCCCCTAAGTCCGCCGACGAATGTTACCGTTAACTTCCATCGAGAATCGGGAGAGCGACATGGCGCTGACTGGGGAATTGTTCATTGCTTCGAAGCGCGTCAAGCGCGAGGGCCCGGGCTTCAAGGCAGTCGCCGCCGCGACCGGCGCCGAAATCGAGCCGAGCTTCAGCGTCGCCACGCTCGAGGACGTCGAAGCCGCCTGCGCCGCCGCCGAGGCCGCCTTCCCGATCTATTCGGCGCTGCCGCGCGAGGAGCGCGCCAAGTTCCTCGAGGCCGCGGCCGACGAGATCGAGGCACTCGGCGACACGCTCGTCCAGCGGGCGATGGAAGAAAGCGGCCTGCCGCAGGCGCGCCTGACCGGCGAGCGCGGCCGCACGGCCGGCCAGCTGCGCCTGTTCGCCAGGGAGCTGCGGCTCGGCGAATATCTGCGCGCGCGCATCGACCATGCCATTCCCGATCGCCAGCCCGCGCCCAAGCCCGACTTGCGGCTGCGCATGATCCCGGTCGGCCCGGTCACGGTGTTCGGCGCTTCCAACTTCCCGCTCGCCTTCTCGGTGGCGGGCGGCGACACCGCCTCGGCGCTCGCCGCCGGCTGCCCGGTGATCGTGAAGGGCCATTCGGCGCATCCGGGCACCTCCGAGCTGGTCGCCGGCGCGATCACGCGCGCGGCCGAGAAGACCGGCATGCCCGTCGGCGTCTTCTCGCTGATCAACGGCGCGGGCAACACGGTCGGCTCGGCGCTCGTCACCGATCCGCGCATCAAGGCGGTGGGCTTCACCGGATCGCGCGGGGGCGGCACGGCGCTGATGAAGCTGGCCGCGAACCGCCCGGTGCCGATCCCGGTCTATGCCGAGATGAGCAGCATCAACCCGGTCTTCCTGCTGCCGGCCGCGCTCGCGAGCCGCGCCGAGGCACTGGGCAGGGCATTCGTCGCCTCGCTGACGATGGGCGCGGGCCAGTTCTGCACCAACCCGGGCCTGGTGCTCGCGCTCGAAGGGCCGGATCTCGACCGGTTCCTGGGTGCGGCG
>DATLJJ010000306.1:0-6446 GCA_035538975.1 Sphingomonas sp.
CCGAGGAAGAAGCGGTACATCGCCACATTCCCCGCGCTGTTTCGGTGATAGGGGCCGGCGATCGAGCGATGCGGAGTCGACGCTATTGCCCTTGCACCCATATCGATCGGCGAAAGCAGCGTGCCTGCCGGAAGGATCGCCAGCCGTGCGAGCGCCGCTGCCTGGTCGCAGCCCCGCCCGGGGGCGCCGGTTCCGCGCGTGAACGCCTGGGCCGCGATCGGATAGAGCAGCCCGGTCGACGCGAGCCACGCCGCCGCCAGCGCGAGCACGCCATGCGTTCGCGCCCTGGCGATCAGTGCGGCGAGCGCCGGCGCCGCGAGGATCGCGCCGGCATAGGCGCCCCGGAGCTGCGCCAGCGTGAGTGCCAGAGCGCCGAACTGGAGCGCGAGCAGCACGAACCATGCAGTATTTCGTTCGCGCCGCCACGCGAGCGCACTTGCGGTAATGCCGGCGAGCATCAGGCCCGCGTAACCGATCGCATGCCCGACGGGCGCGGCGAGCAACGGCTGCGCCTCCTCCACCTGCGACAGCCATACGCGCACGAGCAGCGGGTCCACGCGTCCGTAGGGATGGAGGCAGTCAGGCGAGAGGAGCAGCGCGCCCCCCAGCCCGGCAGCGCCTGCGACGAGGATGGCCGCCGCACGAGCGCGCAGTGTCCGCAATCCAAAGCCCGCGACCGCGAGCGCCAACAGCGCCAACGCGCCGATCTGGGCGGCACGCCAGAAGTGCTGCGTGAACCCGTCGCACGCTGGATAGTCCCATCCGCGCGTCCGCAGCAGCGCTGCTGCTGCGGAGAGCGAAAGAACCAGCCCCAGCGCATATCCGCAGAGCCGGGCATGCGCGCCAGCCTCCCCGCGCAACCAGAGCAGCGCCACAGCCGCAGCAGCCAGCGCCAGGAGAGGCGCGGCCTCGAGGCCGATCGCAAGCGAAGCCGCCGTCGCGACGCCGGCGACTATTCCCGCCGGGGCGGTACCTGAGCGTACCAGGCTGCGCACCACGACGAGCAACAGCACGAGCTGAAAGCCGTGATGATCAACCCGTCCGGGCATGAACAGACTCGTCGCGGGATACGCCAGCGCGCCGAGCGTCGCGGCGAGGGCTCCCGAAGCGCCGAGCGCGCGCGCGATCCCCGCTATCAGCAGCAGTGCACACGCGAAAAGCATCAGCGGCCAGGCAACCACGGCGGCTATCTCCGCGCCCGGCTGCCCGAGCAGCGGCGCCAACGCGGCTATCAAGGCGGCGGGCACAAGGTCGGGGAGCCGAGACCAGTGCATCCCCAGCCCCGGGGCGGGCCCTAGCCGATGCTGCGCGAGATCACCGAACGCCTGACCACCCAGCCAGTCGCGGATCTGCTGGAGCCGCATCACGTCATCGGTGTCGGGCAGTCGCAGCGCGGAGAGATCAACCCAGCCGCGCAGCGTCCATGCAATGCCGAGCAGCAGCGCGAGTCCGAACGCAGCGGTGATGTCGTGGCGATGAAGGCGCGGTGCGGCGGCGGCCATGCTCGCCGCCTACGCCATTACGGTTAATTCGGCGTTGCGTCTGCCCCGCGCATCAATCCCGCCCGCCCCAGCGCCATGACCAATCGCCGTCGGTCTTGACCCAGACCAGCCAGATGAAGCCCGCGAGCAAGGGAAAAAGCAACACCAGCCACACCGGACCGCGGTGCTCGGCGGCGTTGCCGAGCAGTGCCGCGAGCACCACCATGACGACGGTCGCCACCCAGCCCTGCCAGCTTGCGGGCGTGGCGCCCCAGCCGAAGCGTTTCGGGCGAAACCAATAGCCGGGGCGGATCGGCGGACGCGAAGAGCTCATCGCGCGAAGAGCCCCGCGCCCACCGCCAGCAGCGCAGCCGAAGCAAGGACCAGCCACGGCAGCCGCCGGGGCGAAGCGAGCATCGCCATCATCATTACTCTTCTCCTTCCACCTTCTTCGGCGGCCTGCCCCGCCTGGCGCGGACAGGTTCCGCCAGCTTGACTCCGCGCCGGCCCAACGCCTCGCGCAGCAGGCATTCGACCTGAGCATTGACGCTCCTCAGATCGCTCGCCGCCGAGCGCTCGATCGCCGCATAGAGCGCGGGATCGAGGCGCAGGGGAAATGCCTTCTTCTGCGGGGGTTGGGACACGCCTCCGGCCTTACTGGTAGAGCGAGCCCGCGTTTACCACGGGCTGGGTGTCGCGCTCACCGCACAGGACGACCATCAGGTTCGACACCATGGCCGCGCGGCGCTCGTCGTCGAGTGTCACCACGTCCTTGGCCGAGAGCTGGTCGAGCGCCATCTCGACCATACCGACCGCCCCCTCCACCAAGGTCTGGCGCGCCGCGACCACTGCCTGCGCCTGCTGGCGGCGAAGCATCGCGCCCGCGATTTCCTGCGCATAGGCGAGGTGCGTGAAGCCGCATTCGTCGACGGTGATGCCGGCGACGCGCAGCCGGGCGATCAGTTCTTCCCGCAGCTCCGCGCCGACCTGATCGTGATTGCCGCGCAACGTGACTTCCTGATGCTCGAAATCGTCATAGGGGTAGCGCGAGCCGATGGTGCGCACTGCGGCCTCGATCTGGACCGTCACGAAAGCGCGGTAATCGTCCACGTCGAACAGCGCCTGCGCGGTGTCGGTCACGCGCCACACCACCTGCGCGGCCATCTCAATCGGGTTGCCCCGGAGGTCGTTCACCTTGATCCGCTCGGAAATGATGTTGTTGGCGCGGACCGCGATCTTCTTCTTGAGCATCCACGGCCAGGTCCAGCGCAGACCGGGTGTTCGATCGGTGCCCCGATACGCGCCGAACAGCAGGATCACCGCCGCCTGGTTGGGCTGCAGCAGGTAGAAGCCGACCGCCACGAAGACGAAAGCCAACACCGACGCCAGCATCCAAACTATGAACAGCGCGTCGGCCACTATGCCGGCCTGGGTGAACGCCGCCGCCACCGAAAACAGCGGCAGGAGCGCCACCAGCAGCATGCCAAAGCCGTTCATCGTATGCGCGCCGGTCTCGCTGCTCTGGCGGAGCGCAGGGGCGCTGCGAAGGTCCGTCATCTTTCCCTCCCGTAATTATGATATCTTATTTATATCGAAATCTCACAGCAGGCAACAAAAAACCCTCTCCCCGCCGGGGAGAGGGTGGCTGAGCATAACGAAGCGGGAGGGAGGATGTGCTCAGGCCTCTCTCCCTGCCCTCCTCGCAAGCGGAGAGGGACGATGGTCAGCTGATGACGATGGTCACCGCGCGGCGGTTCTGGGCCCAGCTCGACTCGTCCGAGCCGAGCGCGATCGGGCGTTCCTTGCCGTAGCTGATCGTGGTGATGCGCGACGGCGAGACTCCGCGCGCGGCCAGATAGTTCTTGGCCGCATTCGCACGGCGATCGCCCAGCGCGAGGTTGTACTCACGCGTGCCGCGCTCGTCGCAATGCCCCTCGATCGTGATCCGGGTGTTCGGATTTGCATTCAGCCACTGTGCCTGGCTGTCCAGGATCGTGCGCGCCTGCGGATCGATGTCATACTGGTCCAGCGCGAAGTGAACGGTGTCGCTCGTCACTTCGCGCTTGAAGCGCTCGTTGAGCGCGTTCGAGCCGTACTGATCCGCATCGCCGGTGTCGGTGACCGGACCGGTGTTCTCCGCCGGAGCCGGCGGCAGCACGTCGGGCTTCTTCTTGGCGCACCCCGCGGTCGCAACCAGCGCCGCTGCCAGCACCAGGCTGGTGGTGAATCTTGCCATCGTCATCTCCTCTCTTTGATCAATATATCCGCCAGGAAGTCACGCTGCGTCGCAGCCGTAACGATCCTCACGGGCGAATCGGTCCCCAATTGGGGTCGGAACCGTCGAGCGGCGTCGGAATCTTGCGCGCATTGGCGCCGGTGAGATCCACCGACCACAGATCGGGCCGTCCCGACCCTTGCGCTGCGCGGAAGAACATCAGCACGCGGCCGTTGGGCGACCAGGTCGGGCCTTCGTCGCCCCAGCTGTTGGTGAGCAGCCGCTCGCCGCCGCCGCTCGGGTTCATCACGCCGATGCGGAAGGCGCCGCCGCCGGTGCGCGTGAAGGCGATCTGGTCGCCGCGAGGGCTCCACACGGGCGTGGCGTAACGGCCGCCGCCGAAGCTGATGCGCCGCTGGTTCGATCCATCGGCATTCATCACATAGAGCTGCTGGGTGCCGCCGCGATCGCTCTCGAAGACGATCTTCGAACCGTCGGGCGAATAGCTGCCGCCGGTGTCGATGCCCGGCGAAGTGGTGAGCCGCTGCGGCTCGCCCCCGCCCACGCCGACGCGATAGATGTCGGTGTTTGCGCCCACCGACATCGAGAAGAGGATGTAGCGCCCGTCCGGCGAGAAGCGCGGCGCGAAATTGAGCGTGACGTTGGAGACGAGCCGGCGGTTCGAGCGCGCCGCCATGTCGTAGATCCAGATCGAGGGGCGGCGGCCCTCGTAGCTCATGTAGACGATCGCGTTCTGGCGCGGCGAGAGGCGCGGCGTGATCACGATGTTCTGGCCGTTGGTCAGGAAACGGTGGTTCGCCCCGTCCTGATCCATGATCGCGATCTGCTTGCGGCGCTTGTTCTTGGGGCCCTGCTCGGCGACGTACACGACCTGGCTGTCGAAATAAGGACCTTCGCCCGTGAGCCGCGTGTAGATCGCGTCGGCACACTTGTGGCCGGCGCGGCGCCAGTCGGACGGCGAGACGACGAAGCCCTGGCGGACGAGCTCGGTCTGGAGCGCAACGTCGTAGAGATAACAGCCGACGGTAAGGCTGCCGTTGCCGTTGGCGCGGACGAAGCCCTGGACGAGCGCCTGCGCGGAGCGGCCGCTCCAGCCGGCATAGTCGGGAGCGGTCACCTGCGCGAAGGGCACCGAAGGCGCTGCGCCGGGACCGAGCGTCTTGAACAGGCCGGTGTTGCGTAGATCGTCGTCGATCACCTGCGCGAGCTTGCGCCCGAGCTCGTCGGTCGAGCCCGCGGGCGTGGAGGCGATCTGCGCGGTCGGGAGGGCGGGGATGGCGAGCACCAGATCCTGCGCCGCCTGATTGGTCACGTCGACCCGCAACACCGATTCCTGCCCCGCATCCTGCGGGGCGCCGGCCGCCGGAGGCAGCGGCGCGGGCTCGACCTCCTGCGCATGAGCGAACGGGACGGTGCTCACAGAGAGCAGGAGCAGCGCGGCAAACGAAGAAGCCTTCATCGTCACAAACCCTCGTACAAAGTCGGTGCTATGGTCTTCCACGCGTCGTAAAATTGCGCGGGAAGCTTGAACGGCGCGGCGAGCCGGACGGCCCGGATCGCGCGTTCGCGGTGGAGATCGGCCTGCGCCCGGTTGCCCGCAGTCACTCCCGTCTGGCTGACACGCGGCTGGCCGACGATCGCGCCGCTGCGATCGAGCTGGACCTGCACGGTAGTGCGCAGCTTGTCCGAATCGGCGCCGCTGGGCGGGCTCCAGTGCGGTTTGATCTGGCGCAGCACTTCGGCGCGGAGCGCGGACTGGACCGCGGGGCCCGCCTTTGCAGCAGGCGGCGTGGTCGCCTTGCCCTGGCTCGGCGTATCCTTGAGGCCGGCGATGATGCCTTCGAGCGCGCCGCTCGCGCGAACCTCGCGCTTGGGCTGGGTTTTGGCAGGCGCGGCGGGCGCGGGTTTTGCGGGCGGCTGTTTGGGCGCCGGGCGCGCCTCAGGCGCGGGCACTGGCTTGGGCGGCACCGGCTGTGGTCTGGCGACCGGCTGCGGATCGGGCTGGACCGCGGGTTCGGGCGGCGCGGTGTCGGGCTCGATCGGCGCCTGCACCGGCGAGAGCTTGGCGGCGACATCCTCCTGATGCGGCACCGGCGCCTGGCTCTCCAGCCCCACCTGATCGGTGAGCGAGACTTCGATCGGCACGCTCTCGAGCTTCTTCGGGTTGGGCGTCGCGAGGAAGCCGACCGACAGCAGCCCGAACAGCACCAGATGGCCGATCGCGGCAATGCCGAGTGCGCCTGCTTCGGACCGAGTCATCGCCGCGGTCCTCACTTGCTCGCGGCGTTGGTGATGAGCGAGACGCGATTGAGCCCGGCGCGGTTGAGCTCGCCCATGACGCGCATCACCTTACCATAGCCGAGACCCTGATCGGCGCGCAGATAGATCAGCGGCGGCTTGCCGTCGGCGCCGGTGCGGCCGGCGATCTGCTCGAGCGAGCCCGCCAGCGCCTCGTCAGTCACGGGAGCGTCGTCGACGAATACCTGGCCCTGCTCGTCGATCGCGATCTGGACGGGCTTCTGTTCCTGATCGAGCGCCTTGGCGCGGCTCTCCGGCAGGTTCACCGGCACGCCGGCGGTGAGCAGCGGCGCGGTGACCATGAAAATGATGAGCAGCACCAGCATGACGTCGACCAGCGGCGTGACGTTGATGTCCGCCATCGGCGCCCGGCGGCCGCGGCCCTTGTTGGAGGGGAGGTGCATGGCCATCGGCTCAGGCCTCCATCTCCA
>DATLJJ010000307.1:0-3362 GCA_035538975.1 Sphingomonas sp.
GTAGCGGTGCGCGAGGTCCGGCGGCGTAATTTTGTCCTCGGCGGGTTCGCGCTCGTCTGCTTGCTGGCGTGCGTCATCGCCGCGGTTCAGCCGGTCCCCACCCATGCGGTGTCAGTCACTTTGCCGATGGGCGATGCCCACTGAGGAACTCCCGTTGGCGCTCGCTTGGGCGCAGCATCTTGCGCGCGATCGGCGGCGGTCGGCGCATACGGTGCGGGCCTATGAGGCGACGGCGGTGCGGCTGGTCGGCTTTCTCCAGCAGCATTGGGGCGGGCCCGTCACCCGCGCTGCGCTGGCCAAAGTCTCCACCACAGATCTGCGCGCCTTTCTGGCGAAGCGGCGCGACGAGGGGCTGGGCAACAGCTCGGCGGCGCGCGAGCTTTCGGCGGTGCGCGGGTTCCTGAAGTTCGCCGCGGGTGACGGGGCCGATCTGCCGCGGATGCGCGGCCCGCGGGTCAAGAAGGGCGTGCCCCGCCCGATCGCTCCGCACGAAGCGGTGGCACTGGCAGAGGCAGTCTCCGAGGAAGCCAGCGAGCCCTGGATCGCCGCGCGGGACTGGGCGGTGCTGCTGCTGCTCTATGGCGCGGGCTTGCGCATCGGCGAGGCGGTGGCCCTGACCGGTGCGGTGCTGCCGCTGGGCGAGACGATGAGCGTCACCGGCAAGCGTGCCAAGACGCGGATCGTGCCCCTGCTTCCACAGGTGCGCGCCGCGATCGAGGGTTATGCGAAACTATGCCCCTATGGGATTTCGCGTCAGGCCCCGCTGTTCCGCGGAGCCAAGGGTGGGCCGCTGCCGCCGGGGATGATCCGCAAGGCGGTGCGCGCGGCGCGGACCGTGCTGGGCCTGTCCGAGCGCACCACGCCGCATGCGCTCCGGCACAGCTTCGCGACGCACCTGCTCGGCCGGGGAGCGGATTTGCGCGCGCTGCAGGAGCTGCTGGGGCACGCCAGCCTGAGTTCGACGCAGATCTATACCGCCGTGGACGCAGCGCATCTGCTCGACGTGTATCGCAACGCGCATCCGCGGGCGTGAGGCCCTAGCGCTGTTCGCGCGGCTTCCAGGTGACCACCCGCCAGATGTAGGCGATGAGCGCCAGAACCACGGTCGCGATGATAGCCGCGGTCATCCACTGCTCGATCCGCGCGATCCAGGTGCCGAGCCCCAGCCCCACCGCGACCAGCAGTGTGTTCCAGATCAGGCTGCCTGCGGCGGTGTAGAGCAGGAAGCGGCCGAGCGGCATGTGCATCAGTCCGGCAGGGATCGAAATCACGGTGCGGCCGAAGGGCAGGAAGCGGAACACGAAGACGGTAATGCCGCCCCAGCGATCGAAATAGCGTCGCAGCCGCTCGACATCTTCCCATTCCAGCGTGAGCCAGCGGCCCCAGCGATCGACCATCGGCTTGAGCCGGCGATAGCCGAGGCGCCGACCGGCCTCCCACCAGAAGAGGTTGCCGAGCACCGTGCCCGCAGTGCCGACCAGCACCAGCGGTACGAACGACATGCGGCCCTGCGCCACGGCTATGCCGGCCAAGCCCATGATCGCCTCCGAGGGGACTGGGGGCACGATATTCTCGAGCATCATCAGGAAGAAGACGCCCCAATAGCCGAGGTCGGCCATCCAGTTGGTCACGGCCCCGGCCTCAGCCGCGCGCCGCCACCCGGGCCTCGATCGCCTCCCAGATGCGGGTGGCAGTATCGGTGCCGTTGAACTTGTCGATCGCCACGATGCCCGTGGGGGAAGTCACGTTGATCTCGGTGAGCCATTCGCCCCCGATAACGTCGATGCCCACGAAAAGGAGCCCGCGGCGCCTGAGCTCGGGGCCCAGCGCGGCGCAGATTTCCTTCTCCTTGTCGGTCAGCTCGGTCTTGGCCGCCGCCCCGCCGACCGCGAGATTCGAGCGGATCTCGCCCTCGCCCGGGATGCGGTTAACCGCGCCCGCGACTTCGCCGTCGACGAGCACGATGCGCTTGTCGCCCGCGGCCACCGAGGGAAGGAAGGCCTGCACCATGTGCGGCTCGCGCCAGGCGGTGTTGAACACCTCGATCAGCGAGGCGAGGTTGGCGCCGTCGCGCCCCACCTTGAAGATCGCCTTGCCGCCGTTGCCGTGGAGCGGCTTGACGACGATCTCGCCATGCTCGGCGAGGAAGGCGCGTGCTTCCTCGAGGCTGCGCGTCACCAAGGTCGGCGGCATGAAGCGGGCGTAGTCGAGGACGAAGACCTTCTCGGGCGCATTGCGGACGTTTGCCGGATCGTTGACGACCAGCGTGCGGTCGGCGATCCGCTCGAGCAGGTGCGTGGCGGTGATGTAGCCGAGGTCAAACGGGGGATCCTGACGCATCAGCACGACATCGGCCTGATCGCCGAGGTCGAGCTTCACGGGGTCGCCGAAGGCGAAGTGGTTGCCCGCGACGCGCTGGACCGTGACCGGATGCGCGCGCGTCCAGACGCGGCCGTCCGAATAGTTCAGGTCCTCGGGCGCATAATGGTAGAGCATGTGCCCGCGCGCCTGCGCCGAGAGCATCAGCGCGAAGGTCGAATCGCCGGCGATGTTGATCTGGTCGAGCGGGTCCATCTGCACGGCGACGGTGAGCGACATATTCGATGGACCTCCCTTGGACGCCGGCGATGTAGGGCGCGCGGTGCCGCTTGTCACCCGATCCACGCGTTCTCGATGTGGCGCGGCGGGGTGCGCGGGGCGATCAGCACCACGTCGACGCGGATGTCGTCGCCGGGGCCGGCGAAGCGCGGCATCAGATATTCGGCCGCAGCCGCGACGCGCGCGAGCCGGCGCTCGTCGATGGCGAAATCGAGCTCGGCGCCGGTGGCGCGCGTCTTCACTTCGACGAACGCGACCAGATTGCCGCGGCGAACGACCAGATCGACTTCACCGACCGGCGTGCGCAAGCGCCGTTCGAGGATGCGCCAGCCCTTCAATCGCAGCCACCAGCCCGCGACGCGCTCGCCGCGCCGGCCCGAAGCCTCGGCGGCGCGGCGGTCCCTCACCCCTTCATCTCCATCGCCCGGGCGTAGAGCGCCTTGCGGTCGAGCCCCAGCCGCTTGGCGACTTCGCCCGCGGCCCTGGAGGCGGGCAGGCGAGTGAGCGCTTCCGCCAGCGCCGCGTCGGCATCCTCGGCGCTGGGCGGCGGGGCTTCGCCGGGCGGCGCCACCACAACCACGATCTCGCCCTTGGGTGGCGCATCGGCATAGCGCGCTGCCAGCGAGGAGAGCGTTCCGGTGACGCATTCCTCGAACTTCTTGGTGATCTCGCGCGCCACGCCCGCCTCGCGGTCACCCAGCCCCTCGGCAAGCGCCGACAGGCAGGCCGCCAGCCGCGGTCCCGATTCGTAGAGCACCAAAGTC
>DATLJJ010000308.1:0-8854 GCA_035538975.1 Sphingomonas sp.
TCGTCGCGCTTTGACAGCGTCTCGTCGAGGTCCATCGAGCCCATCACGGTGCGCAAATTGGTGGTGGTGAGCTGGAGCAGCGCGACATAGAGGTCGCTGACCTCATAGGCTGCCTTGGCCGCGTCGAGCACCTGGAAGAAGACGACGCCATCGGTGGAGATCATGGCGTTGTCCTTGGTGATGATCTCCTGCCCGGGGATGTCGATCACCTGCTCCATCATGTTCACCTTGCGCCCCACCCGGTAGAAGAAGGCGGGGTAGAAGTTGAAGCCCGGCGCGGCGACGGTGGTGAAGCGGCCGAAATGCTCGATGGTGTACTGATATCCCTGCGTGACGATCTTCACGCTCGAGACGATGTAGAGAAACACCAGCACTGCCAGCACGACCAGAAATGCGGAAACCACGTCCATTCCCCGACTCCCCCTCGTAAAACCGTATCTTGCTAGCATAGAGTGAAGCATGACCACAGCCCGCTTGGCGCCCCGCACTGCACTGTTCCTGCCCGCGTCCAACCCGCGCGCGATCGCCAAGGCGCGCACGCTGGGCGCCGACATGGTGATCCTCGACCTCGAGGACGCCGTGCGCGACGACGCCAAGGCCGAGGCGCGCGCCGCGGCGGTCGCGGCCGCGGGGGAGGGGTTCGGTCACCGGCTCTGCGCCATCCGGATCAATGGAATCGAGAGCCCCGAGCACGCGGCCGACCTCGACGCCGTCGCCACCTCGACCTGCGACTTCGTTGTGCTTCCCAAGGTGGAGACTGCACAGGACGCCGCGGCGGTCGCGGAGGCCGCGGCCAAGCCGCTGCTCGCGATGATCGAGACTCCGCTCGGCGTGCTCGCCGCCGCCGAGACCGCCGCGGTGCCCGGCGTCTCTGGGCTCATCGCAGGGGTCAACGACTTGCGCGCCTGCCTCGGCATTCCGGCAGATGCGGGGCGCGAGGGGCTCTCGCTGTCTCTCCAGACCATCGTCCTCGCCGCACGTGCGAGCCAGGTCTGGGCGATCGACGGCGTCTTCAACGCGCTCGATGACACTGGCGGGCTCGCCGCGGAATGCCGGCAGGGCCGCACGCTCGGCTTCGACGGCAAGTCGTTGATCCACCCGGGTCAGGTCCAGGTCGCCGCAGAGGCTTTCGGTCCTGGGGAGGCCGAGCTCGCCGACGCGCAGGCGCTGATCGAAGCGGCGACTGGCGGCGCGGAGCGCTTCCGCGGCCGCATGATCGAGGCGATGCATGTGGCGCAGGCCCGCGCGCTGCTGGATCGTGTCCCCCGCTGAGCGCCTTTACACGGTCTTAATCGGCTCCTCCGCAAAATTCCGGCGATGCGCCAGTGGCTTGCGGCGACTACCGCGAGGATACCGCGTATGGATGCGCGGAGGGGGACTATGACAGACCTGCCCGAACATCACCGGAAGATCCTCGAGCTGCTCGACGAGCTCGAGGCACTCACTGCGCGCACCGCACCCGATGAAGCCGCGCTTGCCGCGCTCCGCTACAAGCTCAGCCGCGCGAGCAGCGCGCGCCGCAAGGCGATCGAGAGCCTGTGCGCCCGCTTCGAGGTCGAGCTTCCCGAAAAGGCAGCAGAGCCGGTCCGCGCGCTGCGCGAAAGCGTTGGAACCGTGCTCACGCACTCAGCGGAGCATGTCGGGACCTGGGGCATGCGCGACATCGTCCGCGATTGGCCGGGCTATTGCCACGCCTCGTTCAACATGCGCCGCGCGATGCGCGAGCAAATCGATCGCGAGAAGCTCGTCCTTTATCCGCTGATCGACGGCGTGAACGCCACCCCCTAGCGCATTCCCACCCTCGCGGTTACATGGGCCGCCAACCTTCGACTCAGGATTTGGCGCATCCCATGGAAATCCCCCTCGGCCTCACCTTCGACGACGTCCTCCTCTATCCGGGCGAGTCCGAGGTGCTGCCCAGCATGGCGGACACCCGCACCTTCGTGACCAAGAGCCTCGCGCTCAACATCCCGATCCTCTCCTCGGCGATGGACACGGTGACCGAGGCGGACATGGCGATCGTGATGGCGCAACTGGGCGGCATCGGCGTGCTTCACCGCAATCTCGACATCGAGCAGCAGGTCGAGGCGGTGCGACAGGTGAAGCGCTTCGAGAGCGGGATGGTGGTCAATCCGATCACGATGACGCCCGACGGCACGCTCGCCACTGCGCAGGAGCTGATGGCGGTCCATCGGATCAGTGGCATCCCGATCGTCGAGGAAAGCGGCAAGCTCGTCGGCATCCTCACGCACCGCGACGTGCGCTTCGCGGGTAATCCGAACCAGCCCGTCTCCGAGCTGATGACGCACCAGAATCTCGCCACGGTGAAGGCGGGGGTGAGCCAGGAAGAGGCGCGCCGACTGCTCCACCAGCGGCGCATCGAGAAGCTGCTGGTGGTCGACGAGGACTATCGCTGCGTCGGTCTGATCACGGTCAAGGACATCGAAAAAGCAGTCACTTACCCCAACGCCACCAAGGACGCTGCCGGCCGACTGTGCGTCGCCGCGGCGACCACCGTGGGTGACAAGGGTTTCGCGCGGACCGAGGCGCTGGTCGATGCGGAAGTCGATGTAGTGGTGATTGATACGGCGCATGGCCACAACAAGGATGTCGGGCGCGCGGTCGAGCGGGTGAAGAAGCTCTCCAACCGCGTCCAGGTGATCGCGGGCAACATCGCTACCGCCGAAGCGGCGCGCGCGCTGATCGACGCGGGCGCGGACGGGCTCAAGGTCGGCATCGGGCCGGGCTCGATCTGCACCACGCGCGTCGTCGCCGGCGTCGGCGTGCCCCAGCTGACCGCGATCATGGACGCAGCAAACGAGGCCGCGAAATCGGGCATTCCCGTGATCGCCGACGGCGGCCTGCGCACCTCGGGCGACCTCGCCAAGGCGCTCGCGGCGGGCGCATCGACCTGCATGGTCGGCTCGCTGCTGGCGGGCACCGAGGAGGCGCCGGGCGAAACGTTCCTCTACCAGGGCCGCGCCTACAAATCGTACCGCGGGATGGGCTCGGTCGGCGCGATGGCGCGGGGCTCGGCCGATCGCTATTTCCAGCAGGACATCAAGGACCAGCTCAAGCTGGTGCCCGAGGGGATCGAGGGCCAGGTGCCGTTCAAGGGTCCGGCGCGCGACGTGATCCACCAGCTCGTCGGCGGCATCAAGGCGGCGATGGGCTATGTCGGCGCGCCGACGATCCCCGAATTCCAGAAGAAGGCCCGCTTCGTCCGCATCACCGGCGCGGGCCTGCGCGAAAGCCATGTCCACGACGTGACGATCACGCGGGAAGCCCCGAATTATCCGACGCGCTGATCCGGCCAGGTCGCGGGAGCGGCTTGCATGACCCCCGCCGCGCGTAGCCAGGCTGCGATCGACCTGCTCGACCGCATCATCGCCGCCGCGCGCGAGCAGGGCGCTGCCGCGGACACGCTCATCGCGCGCTGGTTCGCCGAGCGACGCTACGCCGGATCCAAGGACCGCCGGGCTATTCGTGAGCTGATCTACGAAGCCATTCGCCTGTGCGGCGAGCGTCCGGAGAGCGGCCGGGCCGCGATGCTCGCGTTGATCGAACGCCGGCCGGAGCTGCGCGAGGCGTTCGACGGTTCGCCCTATGGGCCCGCGCCAATCGCCCCGGGCGAGCCAATCGCGGAAGCTGGGACGGCGCCTGCCTGGCTCCGGGCTGCCTTCGAGGCCTCGGGACTTGGACCGGACGAGCAGTCTGCGCTTCTCGAGCGCGCGCCGCTCGACGTTCGCGTGAACCGGCTGAAGGCCGATCCCGCGCTGGTCGCCGCCGAAATCCCGGGTGCCGTGCCGCTACCCTGCGTGCCCGACGGCCTGCGTCTGCCCGCCGACACGCCGGTGGAGCAGCTCCCGGCTTTCCGCGAAGGCAAGCTCGAGGTGCAGGACGGTGGCAGCCAGGCCGTCACGCTCGCCGCGGGCGCCAGGCGGGGAATGCGTGTCATCGATCTCTGCGCCGGCGCCGGGGGCAAGACGCTCGCGCTCGCAGCCGCGATGGACAATGTCGGGGATCTTCTGGCGTGTGACGTCGATCGCGCGCGCCTCTCGCGCCTGACGCCGCGCGCCGAGCGTGCCGGAGTGACCATCGTCGAGACGCGGCTGCTCGATCCCGGCCGCGAGGCCGCCATGCTCGCGGACCAGCAGGGCAGGGCGGATGTCGTGCTCGTCGACGCGCCCTGCTCAGGGACTGGCACCTGGCGCCGCAACCCCGAGGCACGGTGGCGGCTCACGCCCGATCGGCTCGCGCGCTATGTCGCGATTCAGGCCGGGCTGCTCGATATCGCAGCCGAGCTGGTGCGCCCCGGCGGCATGCTGATCCATATCGTCTGTTCGGTTCTCGACGCCGAAGGCGCGGGACAAGCGCAGGCCTTTCTCGATCGTCATCCGGGCTGGCAGGCCGAGCCGCTTTCGCTCGGTCTCGGCACGCCCCGCGGCGCGGGACTGCGGCTCACGCCGCTAAACGATTCGACCGACGGCTTTTTTGTCGCGAAGATGGTGCGGCCATGCTAGCTGCGCGAACATCAATGTCGGAGATTTTGATGCGGATCACTGCGATCTCGGCCGCTGCGGCCCTGATGCTGCTGTCGGTTTCCACGTCGCTGATGGCCCAGCGACCCGACAATCAGATCGATCCCAAGTCGATGGCGTTGCTCCAGGAGGGCCGCGCCGCGCTCGCCGCGGGCAATCTCGACGGTGCCGAAGACGCGATCGAGAGCGCGCTCGCGGTCGATCCGCGCAACCGCCAGGCCTTCGTCGCGCTCGCCGACGTCGCCCGCACCCGCGGCCTGCCGGGTAAGGCGATCCGCCTCTATGGCGAGGCCCTCGTCCTCGAGCCCAACGATCTCGCCGCACTGCGCGGACAGGGCGAGGCGATGGTCGCCAAGGGCGCGATCGAGAAGGCCAAGGAAGTCCTCGCCAAGGTCCGCACCATCTGCGGCAACCAGTGCGGTGAAGCGAATGTGCTCGCGGCGGCGATCGCCAAGGGGCCGCCGGTCACCGCGACTGCGCAGGCCGAGCCTGCGACGCCGGCGCCCGCCAAGCCCTGACGGGGTCGACAAGCGATTTCGTCCGCCCCTATCCCGGCGAAGGTCGGGGCAGTGGCAATGAAGCTCGAGCAGGGGCTGCGCTTCTGAAGCGAGGCTGGACCCAGGTTTTCGCCGGGGTGCAGGTGCGGTTCAGCCCAGCGCCTTCGCCAGCGCCACGAACTCGGCGATGCTTACCGTCTCCGCCCGCCGGCTCGAATCGATTCCGAGCGTCTCCATTGCCTCGATCGCGCCGGGCACCGGCTTGAGGCTCTGGCGCAGCATCTTGCGCCGCTGGCCGAACGCCGCGCCCGTCAGCTTCTCGAGCGTCGCGAGCCGGACGCCCTCGGGTGCCTCGGCGGGTACGATGTGCACCACCGCGGACATCACCTTGGGCGGCGGGGTGAAGGCCGAGCGGTGCACGGGCATGGCGATGCGCGGGGTCGATCGCCACTGCGCCAGCACGGCGAGCCGGCCATAGGCATCGCTCCCCGGTGCCGCGACGATGCGTTCGGCGACTTCCTTCTGGAACATCAGCGTCAGGCTCTGCCACCAGGGGAACCATTCGGCCGAGAGCCAGCCGACGAGCAGCGCGGTGCCGACGTTGTAGGGCAGGTTGGCGACGACGTGCGGCTTGCCGGTGAAGAGCGAGGGAGCGTCGATTTCGAGCGCGTCGCCCTCGATCACGCGGAGCTTGCCAGGGAAATGCTCGCCCAGCTCCTCCAGCGCGGGAATGCAGCGCCGGTCGCGCTCGACTGCGGTCACCTGCGCGCCGGCCTCGAGCAGCGCCCGGGTGAGCCCGCCGGGTCCGGGACCGACTTCGAACACCTCGGCGCCGTCGAGCTCGCCAGGGACGCGGGCGATGCGGGCGAGGAGCTGCTGGTCGAACAGGAAATTCTGCCCCAGCGCCTTGCTGGCGCTGAGACCATATTTGCGGATGACTTCGCGAAGCGGCGGAAGCTGGCTCACAGCGCTCCCGCGGCGGCGAGTGCGGCCCGGCGTTCGGCCTGCATGGCGGCCATGCGGATCGCCGCGATCATCGCTCCGGGATTGGCCTCGTCGCGGCCGGCGATGCCGAAAGCAGTGCCGTGGTCGGGCGATGTGCGCACGATCGGCAGGCCCAGCGTGGTGTTCACGCCGTCATCGAAGTGGAGCGTCTTGATCGGGATCAATGCCTGATCGTGATAAAGGCACAGCGCCGCGTCATAGCCTGCCCGGGCACGGGCGTGGAACATGGTGTCGGCGGAGAAGGGGCCGGTCGCGTCGATCCCCTCGTCGCGGAGCTGGGCGATGGCGGGGGTGAGGATGTCGATCTCCTCGCGCCCGATCGCGCCGCCTTCGCCGGCATGCGGATTGAGCCCCGCGAAGGCGAGGCGCGGCTTCTCGATCCCGAAGTTGCGCAGCAGCCCGCGGGCAGTGACGCGCGCCTTGGCGACGATAAGCTCCTGCGAGATCAGTTGCGGCACTTCGGCGAGCGGGACATGGACGGTGATCGGCACCACGCGCAGCGTCGGGCCGGCGAGCATCATGACTGTATTCTCGTCGGCCACGCCGCAGCGTTCGGCGACGAACTCGGTCTGACCGGGGTAGGCGAAGCCGATCTGGTAGAGCTGCGCCTTGGAGACGGGCCCGGTGACGAGCGCGTCGGCGGCGCCCGAACGGACGAGACCTACGGAGACTTCCAGCGACTGGAGCGCGGCGCGCGCGCTATCCAGATCGGGTGCGCCCGGCACGACTTCGCCCATGTCGCCGAGCGAGAGGACGGGAAGCGCGTCCGGGAAGACGCGCGCGGCCTCCGAGGGATCGTCGATCCGGGCCACGGGGCCGCTCCACGCCCTTTCGACTGCGCGCGGATCGCCCACGGCGAAGAAGGGCGGGAGCGAGTGGAGCTCGTGCGCCTTCCACGCCTTGGCGGTGATCTCCGGGCCGACCCCGGCCGAGTCACCCATTGCGATGGCCAGCGGCCGGATCATCGGCCCGGCCGGCACGTCAGCGATATTCGACCAGCGCGTCGCGGCGCAGATCGCGCAGCATGCGCTGGGCGCGCAGGTTGACGCGCTCGTCCTCGATCTGCCCCTGAATCTGCTCGACGGTGGGCAGGTTGGGCGGGGGCGGATCGTCGCGGCCGCAGAGCACGAGCACGCGCACGCCGTCCTCGACCGAGCCGAAGGGCTGGGTCGCCTGGCCGACCTGCAGGCCCAGCATCATGTTCTGGAGCGCCGGCGGCAATTCGCGCACGCGGATGCCGTCACGATCGACCACTTCGGCATTCTGTGCCGCCGCTACCTTGGCCACGTCGCCGCAGCCGCGGATCTCGCGGGTGGCCTCTGCGAACTGGGCGGCGCGGGCAGCCGCCTGCTCCTTGTTGGTACCGCCGGGGAAGCTGATCGCGAGCTGGCGCAGGTTGAGCTTGGCGTCGCGCTGGTCGGGCTCCAGTACCTTGCGCTTCTCGGCGACGTACAGGATCGAGAAGCCCGTCGGCAGCTCGATCGGACCGGCGATCTGGCCGGGCTGCATCTCCTGCGCGGCCTGGGCGAGCGCTTCGGGCAGGATGCCCGGGCGCACCCAGCCGAGATCGCCGCCCTGCGCCTTGGTCGAGCTCTCCGAATAGGTGCGCGCGATATAGTCGAAGGGGGCGCCCTCGCGCATCTGCTGGATCATCTTCGTCATCGACGCACGGACCTCTGCAGCGCGGTCAGGCGTGGCGTTCAGATAGATTTCGTAGACGTGGAACTCCTCGCCGCCCTTCTGCTGCTTGAGGCGCTCGATGACGGCGTTGGCCTCCGCCTCGCCCACGTTGATGTTGACGCGGCGGCGGAGCAGGCGGCTCCAGGCGATCTCGGCCTCGATCTGGCGGCGCACGGTGCGTTCGGACGAGGCCGACTGCTTGAGCCAGGTACGGAACTGCTCGGGCGTCTGCTGGAAGTTGCGCGCGACGCGAGTGAAGCTCGATTCGATCTCGCGCGGCTCGACGGTGATCTCGTTGGCCTTGGCCTCCTGGATCTGGAGCGTCTCGTCGATCAGCTGGCGCAGCACCGTGAGGCGGAGCTGGTCACGCTCCTCGGGCTTGAGCTTGAGCTTGTTGATCGCGACGATCATGCCCACGCGCTGATCGACGTCCGTGCCCGTGATCACCGTGTCGTTGACGATCGCGGTGGGCTTGCGGACGTTCGGATCGGCCTTGCCGAAGATCTGGAGGTTCGCCGGCAGGTCGAGGCCCGCTTCAGGCACCTGCTGGTCCTGCACCGTCTGCGCCAGCGCGACCGTGGCGATTCCGCCCAGCGCCGCCGCCAAAACCGCCTTGCGGCCGATGCGGACCGCCTTTGCAACACCGATGTTCACGTGAACCCGTACCCTCATCCTGCCGGAAGACAGAGGCGCTTAATCGCCAATTGTGCCTGAACCAAGGCTTAGCGATCCCCGGCGCCCCTCCTGGGGCCAAGGGTTAGCGCCCAAGGTTCTTGAACGCCAGCGACAAAAGGAAGCTGTTGCCGCGCACCGCGTCGCCGGTCGTCTCATAATCACGCTTCCAGGTAAGGCCGAGCCGCAGGCAGTCGTCCTCATAGGCGACACCCAGGCGGTGCCGCACGGGCTGGAAGCCGTCGGCCTGGGATGTCACGTCCTCCTCCTGATTGGTGAGGTCGACCAGGATCGACCCCGAGACGGACCAGAAGCGGGCCAACTGCACACGCGCGCCGACCCGCGCTTCCTCGCGGTCCTGCAAATCCTCGAGCGCAGGGCCGATATTGCGGTTGAGGCGAAGATAGCCGAGCTGGACATAGGTGCTGCGCGAGCCGACCGTCGCGTCGATCTCGTTGC
>DATLJJ010000309.1:0-8076 GCA_035538975.1 Sphingomonas sp.
TCGCTCACCTCGTCGAGAAGGCTGCGGCGCTCCGTGGCGAGACCATCAAGGTCGATCCGGGCGAGTTCCGCGGCGTGCGCAACTCCGACCTCGCCCGCGAGGCGCTCGTCCTGGCCGGTGTTCAGGCCAGCATGCGCGACCCGGACCTGATCGTTCGCGAGGCTATGACCGCGCGCTCGGCGATCACGCAGTCGACGAGTGACTTCCCGGTCCTGTTCGAAAACGCGATCCATCGGACCCTGCAGGCGGCCTATGCGACCACCCCGGACACGTGGTCCCGCTTCTGCGGCACGGGCACCGTGACCGACTTCCGCGACCACAGCCGCTACCTTCGCGGCTCGTTCGGGGCGCTCGATACGGTGAACGAGACCGGCGAGTTCAAGAACAAGCCGATCCCCGACCTCGCCAAGGAGAAGATCAAGGCGACGACCAAGGGCAACATCATCAACCTGTCCCGGCAGGCGATCGTCAACGACGACATGGAGGTGTTCTCGGGTCTCGCAGTCGATCTTGGCCGCGCGGCCAAGCTGACGATCGAGATCGACGTCTATGCGCTGCTCAACGCCAATCCGACGATGAACGACGGTGTGGCGCTGTTCCACGCCACGCATGGCAACCTGATGACCGGCGCAGCGCCTTCGGTCACCGCGTTCGATGCGCTCCGCGTCGCCATGGCCTCGCAGAAGGACCTGAGCGGCAACGAGTTCCTCGACATCCGACCGGCCATCGGCTTGTTCCCGATCAGCCTGGGCGGCGCCGCGAAGATCATCAACGGCAGCCAGTACGATCCGGACGCCACGAACAAGCTTCAGCGCCCGAACATCGTCGCCGGCATGTTCGAGGACATCGTCGACACGCCGCGCCTCACCGGAACGGCATGGTACGGCTTTGCCGACCCCAAGGTCGCGCCGGCCATCGAGGTCGTGTTCCTCAACGGCGTCACCGAGCCTTTCACCGACAGCCAGGACGGCTGGCGCGTGGACGGTGTCGAGTGGAAGGTCCGCCACGATTACGGCGTTGGCGCCGTGAACTGGCGCTCCGCTCAGAAGAACCCCGGCTGATCCCCACCCAATGGTGAACCTCGGAAGGGGCGGCTTCGGGCCGCCCTTTCCGTTTCAGGAGACCTGAAATGAGCACCCACACGACCAGGATGATCAAGCTCATCACCCCTGTCCCGGTGAGCGGCCGGCTTCGCTATCCGCACGAGGGCTTGCTGCACCTCACCGCTGACGACGCCCAGCGCCTGCTGGACGACCAGGCCGGCGAGGACGTGACGGGCGATTTCACCGCCGAGCAGCTGAAGGAGCTGCCCGTCGAGCACGTCACCGTCGAGACCGGCACCGGCCCCGCCAAGGAGCCGCCGCACCGCCACCAGTCCGAGCTCGCGCCGGCACCAGCCGACGTCGAGGAACCCCGCAAGCCTGCCGCCCGCGGCAAGGCCGCCGACAAGGAGTAAGCCAGCATGGCACGCACTTTCGTTCAGCCGGGTGACACGCTCACCCTCACCGCGCCCTATGCCGTCTCGTCCGGCGGGGGCGTCCTCGTCGGTGCCGTGTTCGGCATCGCCCTTCACGACGCCGCCCAGGGCGCACCGGTCGAGGTGCGGCGCGTCGGCGTCTGGGACGTCGCCAAGGCAACCGGCCAGAGCTGGGTTGCGCACACGACCAAGCTCTACTGGGACAACACCGCGAAGAACCTCACTTCGGTGTCGACCAGCAACACGCTCGTCGGCGTGGCCGCGGCTTCGCAGGCGAGCGGCGACACGGTCGGCCGCGCGCTGCTCACCGGCCAGATCGTCTAGTCCCGCCACGATCCAACCAGGGCGGCTTGGCTTCGGCTGGGCCGCCCTTTCTGCCTCAGGAGTAGATCATGCGGCTCAAGAGCATCACCCTTCATCAGCCCGCCACGGACAACGCCGGACAGTTCCGCGATGCTGGCGAGGAACTGACTGTCGGCGAGGCCGCCAAGCCCGGCGTGATCAGCGCCGAGCGTGCCAAAGAGATCGTCGACCAGCACGGCGCGACCGGCCACCACGAGCAGCCGAAGCAGACTTCGGCCGAGCGAGGCAAAGCCGGCGATGACGCCTGAAGAGGCCGACGCGCTGGGCGCGATCCGCGCTCGATATTCGGCGCCCGTTACCTACACCGGTGCCGGCCTGAACGGCGCCTCAATTCCCGCCATCCGGTCCGACAGCGGCGCGGCGACGGCGCAGGGCCTTGAGGGCCGCGCTGCCCGCGTCAGCTTCGAGATTGAGACCGCACTGCTCCCGCAGGAGCCCCGGATCGGAAACCTGATCGTCGAGGCCGACGGCGGGCGCTGGTCGGTCATTGACCGGGCCCCTCTGCCGGACGTGGCCGCCTGGCTCCTCTTCGTGGAGACCGCGCCATGACCACCGCGCTCGGCACAGTCTTCGCCGAAATCGATGCTCGCCTAAGCGCGATCGTGAACCCGCAAGCCGGCAGCTACCAGCGCATGCCCTCGGGCGACCCGGACGCGTACCCCGCGCTTCAGGCGTACGATGAGGGCGACGAGCCTGCCTCCGAACAGGAGGTCAGTGCGAGCCGAAACGACCTTTTCCTGACGGTCGAGGGATACATGCAGGGCAGCGGCGGCGGACCGACGCACGACGCCATGCTCGAGCTTCATGCCGACGTCGTGTTCGCGCTGTGTGGCGACGCCGGCTCGAACCTCGGCGGCCTAGTCGAGAACATCGAGGCTGTAGGCCAGCGCCGCGTCGCGGTCGCCGAGCTCGCCTCCACCCGCCGCCTCGGCTTCGCCCAGGACTTCCGCATCACCCTTTCAACCCGCCGGGGCGACCCGCACCAGTTCGCATAGGAGGACCACATGGACCCCATTATCCGCCCCGATAACGGGCTGCTTCTGATCGCACTCCAGACGGCCGAGGGCGCACCGGCCACGCTCGATCCGGCGCTGCATGCCGTTCCGGTCGAGGCCGGCAGCTTCACCTATGGCTCGCCCTACGGAAACGAGGAAGCGAACGAGGTGAACGGCAGCCTCGTCGCCGGCTCGCCGCTCATCATCGGTCAGGAAGTACCCCTCAGCTTCCGCAGCCGCATCAAGGGCGCCGGGGCGGGGGTGACCTACACCTCGACGGTGAAGCCGCCGCTGCACGCCGCATTGCAGGCATGCGGCTGGCGCGGGCAGTTCACGGCGGCGATCACCGCGGCAGCGCTGACGGCCGGCACCACGACGTCGGCCACGCTCGGCACCGGATTCACCGGCACCGCCCAGCTCTACACGGGCATGCCGCTCGTCCTTTCGGGCGGCGTCGGTGCGGGCCAGATCCCGCTCATCACCGGATATACCTCGGGCAAGGTCGCCACCCTGTCCGACGAAATGGACGTGGCGCTCGACACGACGACGATGGCGGGCATCCCCGCCAACTGGACCTATGCCGGCACCTCGCCGACGGACGCGGCCTCGCGCCTGACGGACCATCCCTGCGCCACGGTCGGCTGGTACGAAGACGGCAACCTCTACCGGTGGCAGGACGTGCGGGGCATCCTCGACCTCGAGGGCGATACCGCCCGCCCCGGCTTCGGCGCCTTCAACATGTCCGGCACCTATCTCGGCTCCAGCACGGTCGCGATGCCGACGAACGCCGTGATTGCCAGCCACAGCGCGCCCGTGCTCGCCAAGGGTGCAGCCGCCCCGGCCGCCGCGCTCATCAACCGCAAGGAACTGCCGATCAGTCGCTGGGCGCTCCGCAACGGCGGCAATCTGGAGAGCATCGTCGATCCCAACACGCCGTTCGGCTTCGGCCCTTCGCAGATCGCGCGGCGCCGCCCGACGTTCGAGGCCGATCCGCTGCGCACGCTGGTGAGCACGCGCGACGCCATCGCCGAGATTGCAGCGGCGGCGGCCTATCCGATCGCGCTGCGGTTCGGGCAGACCGCCGGCAACCGCTGGTCGCTCGTGGGCGCCAATGCGCAGCCCATTCAGGCGAACCCGGAAATGCGCGGCCAACTGCGCTCGGACGCAATGGTGTGGCAGATGCTGTCGGCCGGGCGCGACGCGCAGGCGCGCGACACCGATCGCCTCCTGTGCTTCTACTGAGGGCCGGGCGATGATCCGCACCACAAAGGCCCCCTTCGCCTGGACCGTACCGTTCGGAGAAGGGGGGACCGTGTTCATGCTGCGCGCGGGCGACATAATCGAGCGCGGTGAACTGGAGGCCGAGCTTGCCGAGCTGGGCGGCGGGCGCGTGTTCGACTTCCAGATCGAAGACGCGTTCGATAGCGGGGTTGCCTTCCTGCTGAAGGATCACCCCGACTATCTCGCCCGCATCCGCGAAGTGGCAGCCGCGCAAGCGGCGCTTGAGATGGGCGATCAGCTGCCGCCGGAGGAGCTAGCCCTGCTCGACGGCGCACGCGAGGCCGTTAAGGCAGGCTGGCCGCCCTTCCGCACGCTCATCGGCCAGGCGGCAAAGCGCTCCGAGCTGATCCCGACGCTTGCGTTCCAGCGGTTCTGCACCGGCTGGCAGGGCGATGGGCTTCCCGAGTTCCGCAAGAGCATGGACGGGCGCGTCGACCTCAGCGTCATGGCGGAGGTGCCCGCCGTCCTCATCCGCCTCGCCGGTCTTCGCGCATATCAGGCGCTCTACGCCTCGGAGCACGAGGGAAACTCCGCGCGGCCCTTGCAGTCCGACAAGAGCCCGCCGCCTTCCAATTCGGACGCCTCGAAAAAGGGTGGCTCATCGGGGAAACGATCTGGAGGGAAAACCCCCTCACGACGGCGCCCGCGTGGTGCTTCGGGATCGTCGACCTCTGGTTCGACTGCCGACGCCTGAGCGGCGCCACAATGCTCGGGAACGCAGGCGCTCCCGCGCTTCCGTGCCCCGGCAGCGTCGGTGAACAGCCGGCGGCCCTGATGGACGCATTCGTCATGCTGGATCATTGGGCGAAGGGGTAGGCCGATGCTCTATGCCGACCTCCAGCTCGACAGTGCCCAGCTCGCTTCGGTCGCCGACGGCATCACGCGCCAGTATCTGCGCGCCGGCAAGGAGGCGGTCGCCGAGACCACGAAATGGCTCGAGCGCGAGCTTGAAGGCATCACGCGCGAAGCGGTGCCCGGGCGGCTGTGGCGGGCCTGGGCATCGTCGGTATATCCGAAGGGTGCCAAGATCGCCCGCGACCCTGCCGGTGAGGTGTTCCTCAATGGCCGGCCGGGCGGTCGGACCTATGGTGCGATGGCCTTTTGGTCGCAGCCTGGACGGATCGAGGGGAAGAGCGGCCAATGGCTGGCGATCCCGACGCCGGCTGCGGGCTCCCGCGGACGATCGCGCTTCCTTACGCCGGGAGAGTGGGAGCGTCGCACCGGTCAGCGTCTCCGCTTCGTGTACCGCGGCGGGCGGCGCTCGGCTCTTCTGGTAGCCGAGGGCGTCACGAACGGCCGGACTGGCAGCTATCGCCCGATCACACGCGCGCGCACGGCGGCGGACAACCGCCGCGGCTTCCAGCGGGGCGCGCAGACCGTCGTCATCTTTGTTCTCGTGCCGACCGTGGCCTTCGCGAACCGGATCTCCATCAAGCCCACGGTGGACCGCGCTGGGCCAATGCTGACCGAGAATTTCATGGCGAGGGTCGGCCGGATCAGATAGGCAATTGCCCCTTCTAGGGCAGGAGGGGCTGCTATGCGGTTCATGGTTCCAATCTGCGCCGCACTGGCGCTGATCGCGTGCAGCGAGCGGGAATCCGCGAAGGCGGAGCGCCAGCTCGCGCTGGTCGAGCGCAACAGCACGAATCTTCGCGAGGTCTGCGAGGCCAAGAAGAAGGTCGCAGAGGCGTTCCTCAAGGAAGAAAACGCGGCCGAGTATCAGCGGACGAAGTCGGACGCGGCCATCACGTGCATGCGGGCCGACCAAGAAGGCTACTAGCCCGCCACGCAAAGTCGGATCGAATCGAAGGGCTGTCGGGAAACCGGCGGCCCTTTTCATTTGGGGGTCGTGCATGCCGGTATCCAGCACCGAGATCATTGCCCGCCTCCAGCTGCAGGGCAGTCAGTTCTCCGCCGAGACGCAGCGCATTTTCGGCGCGATGGAGGCGCAGTCCCGCGACGCCGCCTCGCGCGTAAAGTCGGTGTTCGAGGAGAGCTTCACCAACATTCAGAGTATCGCCGGCAAAGCGCTCGCAATGCCGCGGATGAAGGGCGGTTCGTTCGACCTCGATGTGAAGGGCGCCCGCGAGGCTGCCGCCGCGCTGGACGCTGAGGCCGCCGCGCTTCGGCAGGTCGCTGCCGCCGCCGAAGCGGTCGCGCTCAAGCAGAACGACCTTTCCGAGAACACGCGGGTGTATCTGCAGGCGGCTCGCGCCGCGGCGATCGAGGCCGAGAACATGGCCCGATCGGCTCATCAGGAGGCCGCGGCGCTCGATCTGCTCCAGCAGGAGCTGATGCAGACGCAGAGCGCGACCGAGCTGGTGATCCAGAGCAACCGGCTCCTCAACGCCAGCCAGGATCAGGGCGTGCGCGCCGCGCGCGGGCACGGCATGGCGATGATGCAGGCCGGCCAGCAGGCGCAGGACTTCATCATTCAGGTCGGCGCCGGTCAAAGCGTCATCATGGCGTTTGCGATGCAGGCGTCGCAGGCCGCATTCGTCCTTCAGGGCGTAGGGGGCCAGGCGGGCAAGCTCGCCGCCTTCATGTCGAGCGGTTGGGGCACCGCCGTTCTCGCCGGCATCACCGTGCTCAGCCTGTTCTGGGACAAGATGATCGACACGGGTGACGCTGTCGAAAAGGCGACCGCCGAACTGCGCAAGAACGCCCAGCAGACGCTCGTGACGGAGGAGGCGCAGAAGCGCTTCGCGAACACCGCGGAGGGTGTTGCCGACGCCATTCGCAAGCAGCGCGACGAGCAGGAGCGCGCCGGCAAGACGATGGAGGAGGCCGAGGAGCAGGCACTCCGCAGCGCCGAAGCCGAACGCGTCAAGCAGATTGAGATCCGCAAGGGCACCCTCGCACTGCTCGAGATGGCGAAGGCTGCCGCCATGAACGCGCGCATCACGACCTATGGGGCGGGCGGTGGTGCGAGCGCGAACCAGGCGCGGCAGCAGATGGATGACACCGTTGCTGAACTGGAGCGACGGGCGGCGGCGGCCCAGAAGGCAGTGGAGCTAGCCGAAAAGACCGTCCGCGGAGCGCAGCGCCCGATCATCGATCGACGCGTCGAAGAGACAATGGACGCGGAGGCCGCCGCAGCCGGCCGGCTCCGCCGCGCGCTCCGGGAGCTTGAGCAGCAATACGACCGCGGCGGGATGTCGAAGGACCGCTACGAGGCGCGCCGCACCAAGCTTCAGGCGGATCACGACGCCGAGGTGAAGCGCATTCAGGAGGCCGAGGCGCGCAAGCGCCGCGAGGACCGCGCCGCGGAACGGCAGGCCGAGCGGACGATGCAGCTCATGTCCCCCGTCGATGGCCCGATCAGTTCGGGATACGGCCAGCGCAGCCGCCCCCGGCTGACTAACGGCGGCCGGGGCTCTGCCAATCATCCCGCGCTCGACTATGCGGTGCCCACCGGGACCGGCGTTCGCGCGGGCGCGGCTGGCATCGTGGTCTATACCGGGCAAATGGGCGGTTACGGCAATGTCGTGATCGTGGATTATGGACGCGGCACGTTCGGCCAGTTCGCCCACCTGAGCGAGATACTGGCGAAGCCCGGCGACAAGGTTGCTGCCGGCGACGTCGTTGCGCGCACGGGCGCGACCGGCAACGTCACCGGCGCCCACCTCGACTACCGCGTCCGCACTGGCGCGCGCTTCGACGGCGAGCGCCTGGTCGGCGGGCAGTATGTCGACCCGCGCAGCCGTGTGAAGGTCGGCGACATCGGAGACGCCCAGGCCAACTTTGACGATCAGCGCGCGCGGCAGATCGAGGATCAGCGAGAGGCGCTCCAGAAGCTGATCACCGCGTCCGAGCAGCAGCTTTCGGTTGAGGCCGAGAGCCTTCGCTTCCTCGGGCTCCGCGTCCGCGGCATGGATGAGCTCGCGACGGCCGAAACAGAAATTGCGCAGAAGCGGCGCGACTATGCCCAGCAGATGGCGGACCTCAGCGCTGCCGATC
>DATLJJ010000310.1:0-4234 GCA_035538975.1 Sphingomonas sp.
GCTTGCCGCGCGCGGGGGCAGGGCCGCGCGGGCCGCGGGGCTCGAAGGCGCGCGGGCCGCGGCCGAAATGCGCATCGGTGCGCGCGCGGAACTCGGCGAGATACTCGTGCTTGACGTTGGAATCGGCGATGCTCTCGGCGAGCGCGGCCAGCCGGCGCTTGAGCCCCGCGCGCTGCTCGGGGGTGTCGAGCGGCTCGGCGGCGAGTTCGCTGGCCCAGAGCCGGTCGACCAGCGGCTGGGGCGTCTTGAGCAGCGCCTCGAACGCGGCGGGCCCCTTGCTGCGGACGAGGTCGTCGGGATCGAGACCGTCGGGGAGCGTGACGAAGGCGAGGCTGCGGCCCGGCTGGAGCATCGGCAGCGCGCGGTGCGCAGCCCTGAGCGCGGCCTTCTGCCCGGCAGCGTCGCCGTCGAAGCAGAGCAGGGGGACTTCGACCATGCGCCACAGCCGCTCCAGCTGGTGCTCGGTGAGCGCAGTGCCGAGCGGGGCGACCGCCTCGCCGAAGCCGGCTTGGGCGAGGGCGATGACGTCCATATAGCCCTCGACCGCGATGATCCGGTTCGCCTTGCGCGCAGCGGCCTGGGCGCGATCGAGGTTGTAGAGCGTGCGGCCCTTGTCGAAGAGCGGCGTCTCGGGGGAGTTGAGATATTTGGGCTCGCCGTCGCCGATGATGCGGCCGCCGAATGCGATCGTCCGGCCCCGGGCGTCGCGGATCGGGATCATCAGCCGGCCGCGGAAGCGGTCGTAGGGCTCCTTCTCCTCGACGGCGATCAGCAGGCCGGCCTCGACCAGCATGGCGTCGCCGTAGCTTTTGAGTGCTTCCTTGAGCTTGCCGCGCGAGTCGGGCGCGAAGCCGAGGCCGAAGGTGCGCGCGGTTTCCTCGTTGATTCCGCGCTTCTTGAGCACCGCGCGCGCCTCGGCGCCTTCGATGCCGTTCAGCCGCTCGGTGAACCATCTGGCGGCATCGTCGCACGCCTCGTGCAGCCCCTTGGCGCGCTCGGCCTTCTCGGCGGCGCGGCGGTCCTGCTCGGGCATGTCCATGCCGGCTGCCTGGGCGAGCTCCTTGACTGCGTCGATGAAGGGCAGGCCGCGCTGGTCGGTCATCCAGCGGATCGCATCGCCGTGCGCGCCGCAACCGAAGCAGTGGTAGAAGCCCTTGTCGTCGTTGACGTAGAACGACGGGGTCTTCTCGTTATGGAACGGGCAGCAGGCACGGAACTCGCGGCCGGCGCGCTGGAGCTTCACCGATTTGGCGACGAGCGCCGAGAGAAGGGTGCGGGCGCGGAGCTCGTCGAGGAATTGCGGGGTTAAGCTCATCGCATTTCTTCGCCGGGATCGCGTGTGGTTGCCGGGGGCCCACCCCTCGGTCCCCTCCCGCACGCGGGAGGGGAAGCGATGGAGGCGCCGTCTGCACTCCCCCTCCCGCGTGCGGGAGGGGGCTGGGGGGTGGGCGCCCGCTCTTCGCCGGGCAAGGCGGCATCGAGAATCGCCTGCAGCACCCCGTCCATGTTCGACGTCAGATCATTGTTCCAGAAGCGGATCACGCGATAGCCCTCGGCTTCGATCCTGCGCGTGCGTTCCGCATCAGCTTCAGCGGCTTGGACATGCTGGCCGCCGTCGAGCTCGACGATCAGCTTGGCGCTGCGGCACCCGAAATCGCCGAAATGGCCGGCTACCGGGAGTTGGCGGGTGAATTTCAGTCCGGCGAGCTGGGACCGGCGAAGCTTCGACCAGAGCAGCTCTTCGGCGGCGGTGGGATTGTTGCGCAGTTCGCGGGCTCTCTGCGTCGGACGGCCCAGACGAAAGCGCGGGCCCACCCCTCGGTCCCCTCCCGCTCGCGGGAGGGGAAGCGCAGAGCTGCCAGCGTCGGGCTCCCCCTCCCGCGAGCGGGAGGGGGTTGGGGGGTGGGCCCCCGGCTCATAGCCAGGCACCCGCGCAGCCACTCAGCCCAACGCCGCCTTCACCAGCCCGCTCGCCTTGCTCATGTCGAGCGTCGTCGCATGCCGCGCCTTGAGCTCGGCCATCACGCGGCCCATGTCCTTCATGCCGCTGGCGCCCAGTTCGGCCTTGATCGCCTCGATCGCGGCGCGGGTCTCTTCCTCGCTCATCTGCTGCGGCAGGAAGCGCTCGATCACCGCGACTTCGGCGCGTTCGGCGTCGGCAAGCTCCTGGCGGCCGCCCTTCTCGTACATCTCGATCGATTCGCGTCGCTGCTTGACCATCTTCTGCAGTACTTCGGTGACGAGCGCGTCGTCCTCGGTCGGCTGGGCTTTGGTGCGCTCCTCGATGTCGCGGTTCTTGATCGCGCTCTGGATCAGGCTGATGGCGGCCCTGCTGGTCTTGTCGCCGGCCTTCATGGCGGCGATCTGCGCGGCCTTGATATCGTCGCGAATCATCTCATCTCTCGGTTGCTCGGAAAGCCGGGGAGGATAGCCGCACCCTTTCCGGATTAACAGATTGACGCAACCGGCTGCGGGGTCTAGCGGGCGGGCCTTAGCGACATCGCCGCAAACCCCAAGGAGTGCCCGCCCAAAATGGCCGACGCCAAACCCCTGCACGCGTCCAGTCCCGCGCCCGAAGGAGCCACCGGCGTGTTGGTGCTCGCCTCCGGAGACGTGGTGTGGGGCCGGGGCTTCGGCGCCGAGGGCCAGGCCGTGGGCGAAGTGTGCTTCCACACCGCGATGACCGGCTATCAGGAGATCATGACCGATCCGAGCTTTGCCGGTCAGATCATCAACTTCACTTTCCCGCACATCGGCAACGTCGGCGCCAATCCCGACGACATCGAGGCCGAGGACCCCCACGCGCTGGGCATGATCGTCCGCGAGGACGTGACCGAGCCGAGCAACTTCCGCGCGGCCGAGCATCTCGACACCTGGATGCGCAAGCATGAGCGGATCGGCCTTTCGGGCATCGACACGCGCGCGCTCACCCGCCGCATCCGGCTGGGCGGGGCGCCCAACGGCGTGATCGCGCATTCGAAGGACGGCAAGTTCGACATTCCGCTGCTGCTGAAGATGGCGCAGGAATGGCCCGGGCTCGAGGGCATGGACCTGGCGATCACCGTCAGCTGCGAGACGCACTTCGGCTGGAAGGACGGCGTGTGGCGGCTGGGGGCGGGGTACGACACCAGCGTGCCCGGCAGCGGGCGCCCGCATGTCGTGGCGATCGACTATGGTTCGAAGCGCAACATCTTCCGCAACCTCGTCCGCGCGGGTGCCGACGTGACGGTGCTGCCGGCGACGGCGACCTTCGAGCAGGCGATGTCGTTCAACCCCGACGGCTTCTTCCTCTCCAACGGCCCCGGCGACCCCGCCGCGACCGGCGAATATGCCGTGCCGGTGATCCGCGCGATGGTCGACAGCGGCAAGCCGGTGTTCGGCATCTGCCTCGGCCACCAGTTGCTCGCGCTTTCGGTGGGCGCGCAGACGAGCAAGATGTTCCAGGGCCACCGCGGCGCCAACCACCCGGTCAAGCGAGTCTCGGACGGCGCGGTCGAGATCACCAGCATGAACCACGGCTTCGCGGTGCTGAGCGAGACGCTGCCGGCGAACGCGCGCGAGACGCATGTTTCGCTGTTCGACGGCAGCAACTGCGGGTTCGAGCTCACCGACAAGCCCGTGTTCGCGGTGCAATACCACCCCGAGGCCAGCCCGGGGCCGCAGGACAGCCTGTACCTGTTCGAGCGGTTCGTGGGGATGATGGGGAAGGGCCAATGAGCATCGTATTGTTTGCTCTGTCGGTGCTTACGCTTCAACCGTTAGGGTCCAACCCTGTTCAGGATGACGCCCCCCCAATTGTTCCTAAGCCCAAGTTGGGCCTGGTGATTCCCAACGGAGAAGGTAAGGCCCTGCTGATGTTCGTGCTCGTCAGCGCGGAAGGGGGCGTGCTCGACAAAATCGAAGCGGAAGCCAAGAGAATTCATTGCCCGAACGTGCTGCGAAAATCGCAGTCGGATGGTGTTCAGATGATGATCCCATTCAGCTCAGAAGTTTCTGTTTCTGACGCGACGAACTTTTTGAGAGATCTTCGGGCTGCGAAATTTGGCGCCGTGAAGATCAAAGATATCGCCGCTGTCCCTGCTCCGCCGGAAAAAGCTCCCAAATAATGCCCAAACGCACCGACATCTCCTCCATCCTCGTCATCGGCGCAGGCCCGATCGTCATCGGCCAGGCGTGCGAGTTCGACTATTCGGGCACGCAGGCGATCAAGGCGCTCAAGGAAGAGGGCTATCGC
>DATLJJ010000311.1:0-8600 GCA_035538975.1 Sphingomonas sp.
CAAGTCGCTGCGGCTGCACGGCACGATTGCGCGCGACCTGGGCATTTTGATCGTCTCGGGCCGCTACCATCCCGGCGAAGTGCTGAGCAACGAAGTGGCGGCGAGCGATCGACTCCACGTCTCACGTACTGCCTATCGCGAGGCGCTGCGCATCCTGGCGGCCAAGGGGCTGGTCGAATCGCGGCCGCGCGCGGGCACGCGCGTGAGCGACCGCGCCAAATGGCATCTGCTCGATCCCGACGTGCTCTCGTGGATTTTCGAGTTCGAGCCTGACGACGACCTGCTCGCCAGCCTGTTCGAGCTGCGCAAGATCTTCGAGCCCGAGGCCGCTGCGCTCGCCGCCAAGCGCCGTAACCAGGACCAGCTCGACCGCATGGCCGAGGGGCTGAAGGGCATGGCAGAGCATACGCTCGCCGTGGAGGAAGGCCGCATCGCCGACCAGCAGTTCCACGCGGCGCTGCTCGAGGCGTCGGGCAATCCCTTCCTCACCACGCTGACCACCAGCGTGGGCGCCGCGGTCGCCTGGACGACGATCTTCAAGCAGCGCAACAGCCCGCTGCGCCGCGACCCTGTTCCCGACCACCAGCGCGTCTACGACGCCATCGCCGCGGGCGACGCCGAAGCGGCGCATCGCGCGATGGCCGAGTTGGTCGACATGGCGTTCCTGGATACCGCCAATTCGCGCGCGCCGAAGGGCGGACGAGCGAAGGTGGTCGCGGGCTAATTTCGGGACAACGACCAACGTCGTCCAAAGCGGCCAGGGCGAACGAACCTATAAGCGGCCGCCTCCTCAGGCGGCGTCTTTGGCTCGACGAGTGCGGGAGATGCGCTCTGCTGGCGAATGCGGGTGCAGTGGCAGTGCGTTGGGACGGCCGAGCAGGAAGCCCTGGACCTCGTCGCAACCTTCACGCTGGAGCACACGTAGCTGGCATTCGGTCTCGATTCCCTCGGCCAGAACGGGGATCGCCAGACTCTTGCCGAGCGCTAGCACGGCGCGGACGATAGCGACCGCCTGGGGGCTGTGCTCGAGCTCCGAGACGAACAGCCGGTCGAGCTTGATCTTGTCGAATGGAAAGGCCCGCAGCGTCTCGAGCGACGAATAGCCGGTGCCGAAGTCGTCCAGCGCGACGCCCACCCCCAATGCCTTGATCTGACGCAACACGTGCAGCGCCAGTTCGCGATTGGCGATGATCGCGGATTCGGTGAGCTCGATCTCGAGCCGGCGCGGGGGCAGGCCCGTCTCCAACAGGATTTGGTGGAACAGCCGCGGCAGATCGGGATGCGAGAGCTGCACCGGCGAGACGTTGACCGCGACTTTCGACTGGTGCTCCCAGTCCACGGCGTCGGCGCAGGCACGGCGCATCACCCATTCGCCGAGCGCGAGGATCAGGCCGTTTTCCTCGGCGACGGGAATGAACAGCGAAGGGGGGATGGATCCGCGCTGCGGATGCGTCCAGCGGACCAGCGCTTCATAACCGGTGATCTGGCCGGTCTCGACGGCAGTCTGGACCTGATAATGGATCTCGAGCCAGTTGTTATCGATGGCGAGGCGCAATTCGCTGGCGAGCTCGCGCCGGTCGCGGATCGCTTCGTCCAGCGGGGCATCGTAGAAGCAGGGCGCCAGCGAGCCGCCGCTCTTGGCCCGGTACATCGCCAGATCGGCATTGTTGGCAAGGGTCTCGGCATCCGCGGCGTCATCGGGATAGACGGCCACACCGATGCTCGCGCCGACACGGGCGTCGAAGGAGGCGATGGTCAGCGGCGCATCGAGCGCGGCCTGGATGCGATGGACGAAGCCAGTCAGTTGCGCGGGGGCATCGAAACGGACCATCGCCACGAATTCGTCGCCGCCGAACCGTGCCACGGTCTCATGCCGGCCCATGGCCGCGCGCATCCGCGCGGCGAGGGAGACCAACACTTCGTCGCCGGCCTTGTGGCCATGGACGTCGTTGATCTCCTTGAAGCGATTGAGGTCGATCGCGACGATGGCAAGCCTGGTACCCGCGGCGCGAGCGGAAGCGAGCTGGCGTGCCAGCTCTTCCCGGAACGCTGTGCGATTTGGCAGGCCGGTAAGCGCGTCGTTCATTGCCATGTGATGGAGACGCCGCATCGCATCCGAGCGCGTCGAACGGTCGATGAACGCCGCCGCGACACCCGCCAGAATGACGACGAGCCCCACCAGCGCGGTCGCGAGACCCAGCGCCTGCGTCTGGCGGGGATCCAGCGACGCATCGCTCAGCGCGAGCGGGGTGATCCGAAGCGCCGTCATCGCGACGAAATGCAGCGTCGCGATCGAGGTCACCAGAAGCCCGGTCCCGGTCGCGACGCGGTATTGGCCGAGACCTCGATGCTCGAGCGCCGCCAGCGCCGCCGCGGCGAACACCCCCGCACAGACGACCGAGGCGGTCACATAGGGAATGCGCCATTCGACCAGTCCGTCGACGCGATAGGCCGCCATTCCGGTGAAGTGCATCGTCGAGATCGCCAGTCCGACGAGTACGCCGCCCGCGATCGCCCGGGCAGCCCCCGCCAATGCGCCGCGACGCCGAAACCGCAGCCGGTGCCGACCACTGCGACGATCAGCGAGGCAATCGTCAGCACCGGATCGAGCCTGACGGGAACGCCCGCGCGATAGGCAAGCATCGCGACGAAATGGGTGCACCAGATCGTCGCTCCCGCGCCGACCGCCGTGAGAAACAGCCAGCCGAGCCGCTGCGCGCCGCGCGTCGCCCGCGCGCGCGCGAACATCTGGACGATCGCGAATGCGCCCGCGCAACAGACGAAGACCGCCAGCGCGACCAGCCACGGATCATGTTCGTGCGCGATGCACAGGGCAACGTCGATCATTTCGCGCTTCCGCAAACACCAGGCGCACCGGATCGGCACGCCGAAGCTCTCCGTCTACGCAACCGGGATTTAAGATGTCGTGAAGCGGACCGCGCGCCGCTTGATCGACCGTGCGAACGGCTTCGCGCTTACAGCGCCACCGGCCAGCCGTCCTCGGTCCAGCCGAGCGGCTGGATGCGCAGCGTCGGCGCACCGTCCCTGGTCACGTCATAGGCGTGGTAGACGATGAAGTGCCGCCCGCCCTCCTCCAGGATCGCCGGATGGCCGGGTCCGGCGAAGCGGCCGGTCTTGTCGAGGCTGGCGTGGAGGACGACGAAGCCGCCGCCGTCCATCATGTCCCTGCCGTCGCGGTCCTGGTACGGGCCGGTTGATGATTTCGAGCGGCCGACCACGGTGAAGTAGCTGCTCTTCGCGCCGCGGCAGCAGAAGTCGAACGAGACGAAAAGATAATAGAAATGGCCGCGCCGGATCACGAAGGGCGCCTCAACTGCGCCGGGGTCGCGCCGGCGCGCGAGCGAATAGATCTTCTTGTCCTCGGCCGACCGCATGCCGGTGGCGGGATCGAGGCGGACCATCTTGATCCCGGTCCAGAAGCTGCCGAACGTCAGCCATTGCCGCCCCTCGGCGTCGGTGAAGGCATTGGGATCGATCGCGTTGAAGTCGTCGCGACTGTCCGATCGGATCACTTCGCCCTTGTCGGTCCAAGCCGGCTCGGCGAGCGAGGGACTGGTGGCGAGGCCGATCGCCGACCGGTTCTTCCCGAAGGTCGAGACTGAGTAATAGAGCCGGTATTCGTTGCCGGTCCTCGAGATGTCCGGGGCCCAGATCCCGCGCGTGCCGGGCACCGCCTCGCGCGCCCAGGCGGGCATGGCGGCGAACACCGCCGCCGCGCGGGCCCAGGTCACCAGATCCTTCGAGGTGCGGACATGGATCAGCCCGTTCCCCTCGCGTTCCTGGCTGGTGCTGAAGAGGTAGAAGGTGTCGCCCTGCCTGATGATCGCGGGATCATGGACGGGCGAGATATCGCCCGCCATGCGCGCGTTGATCGAGGGTGGCGCCTGCTGGCCCCAGCCGGCACCGCTCGCCGCCGCGACCGCGGCGAGGAGCGGGATGGTGAAGAGCCAGCGGCGCATGTGGCGTTAGTCGAAGGAGTAACGCAGGCCCAGAGCAAAGCTCCGACCAATTATCGATGAGCCAAAATTGGCCACGTCCGGTCCGCCGGCATCACCGAAAGCATAATAGGACTGGCTGAGCTCGTCGGTAAGGTTCACGCCGTCAAATGTCACTGCGAACCTGTCGGTCAGCTTGGCGGTCAGCTGGAGATCGAGGCTCCTCTCCGGCCGCCGCCAGATGCCGATCGGGTTGGCAAAAAGCGAAGCCTCGTTGTTGTTGAGGAACTCCTTGCGCCAGACATAGGAGAGGCGCGCACCCAGCGGCCCGTTATCATAGGCGAGCGTGACGTTGTACGAAAGGTCCGAGACGCCGAAGAACGCCGTCTCGACTTCGCCGGTCACATTGCCCGCGGCATCCTGGATCGGGATGTTCTGCCTGGAGTCGAGGAACGTCACGCTGCCCTGCACGCCCAGGCCGTTGAGGGCGCCGGGCAGGTTGGGGAAATAGACGAGCCCGATCTCGGCTCCCTTGAGCACGCCGTCGGACGCGTTGGTCGGCCGGTTGATGATGAAGGTGTCGGTGTTGAGGCCGCTGCCCGCCACCTGCTCGATGCTTCGGAACGGAACCACCAGTCCGTCGATCTCGCGGCGGAACAGCGTCGCATAGATCGCGCTGTCGTTCTCGAAATACCATTCGAGTGCGACATCGTAGTTGGTCGCCTCGGTCGGCCGCAGATCGGGGTTACCGCCGCTGCCCGAGCCATAGCCCACGTTGGTCAGGTCGCCGGTCAGCGTCAGATTGGGATTGAGGTCGACGAAGTTGGGCCGACGCAGCGTCTTGCCGAAGTTGAAGCGCAAGCGCAGGTCGTCGGTGATGTCATAGCGCAGCGTCGCACTCGGCAAGAACTTGCTCGCGCTGGCCGATGCCGAAGTGGCGTCTCCGCTAATCGCGTCGAGGAAGTTCATGTCGGTCTTTACGTTGACGTAGCGCACGCCCGCCTGCAGGCGCAGCGGCTGGCCGAACAGCGGCACTTCGAAATCGCCCTGAAGGTAGGCAGCCCAGGTCACTTCGTCGATATTGAAGTTCTCGTTGAGCTGAAGTGCATCGCTGGTCTGGATTCCGGGATCGACGGTGCCGCGATAGAGCGCCCGCACATCGTCGGCATGATCGAACAGGTAATAGCCGTTGGCGACCACCCAGCTGCGCGGCACGTTCGAGCGGGCGTCGAAAAACGGGGCATTGATGAACTGGAAGCCCGGATCGAGCGAGGCGAACGGGCGGTTCAGCGCGGGCGCGTCCTGCGCGCGCGAGGCTTCGGTGGCGTTGCGGTTGTCATAGCGCGCGCCGAAGCTGATCGTCTTCAGCCAAGAGCCGACCTCATAGTCGCCGTCCACCGAGGCCGTGAACGCCCTGCCCTTGTTCCTGTTGGCGTTGTCGTAGAACTCGCCGACCGTCCATTGACCCGGATCGCGCAGCAGGGTGTTGTCGTCGAACTGGAAGGCGGTGAGCCCATTACCCTGGTTAAAGTCGACCGTGACCGAGTTGGCGACGCGCGTCGTCCGCATGGCCAGGAACGCAGTGTTGAACTCGCTGGTCTGGAACGAGGCGTCTGCAGCAAGCTTGAAGCGCTCACCGATGTCCCATTTGCCGTTCAGCGCATAGACGAAGCTGTCGGTGCTCTGCCGGGTTGCGTCGCCACTGTTGAACTCGAACGGAGCGCCGACCGTCCGCGTCTTCATGATGTTGGTGCCCTCGTAGAGGGTAAAGCTGCTGGCCGGATTGGGGCCCAGATTCCCCCACCAGTCTACGAAGGTGAAGAACAGGTTGTTGAAGGTGGTGTTGCGATAGCCGTCCCAGAAGAACTCGAACGTGTATTCCGAGCTCTCGTTGGGCGCCCATTGCAGGGCCGCGTTGACCGCCGGCCGCTCACGATCGCCGTAGAGATCGCTCATGAACACGGCATCGCGCGACAGATAGTAAGGCACCTGTGCGCCGTTGATCAGCAGCGTCGAGCCCGCCGCCGTCGGAAGGCCGGGCTGGAGACCCGGAACCCAAAGCTGTTGCCCGGGTGCCCGGCAATCGGTCGGCTGAATGCGCTCTAGCGGAGTCCAGCCATTGGGATTGGACGGATTGCAGCTATTGGCAGCACCTGCGCCCGCCGGCGGGTTGGTCGCGGTAGCGAACGGCACCATCGCGCCCGCCGTCACGCTCTGGTCGCGATACTTGGTACGCGCATAGCTGAAGTTAACCAGCGCGCCGATCTCGCCCACGCCGGTCTCCCAGCGGTTGCTCACCAGCGCACTAATGTTGGGATTAAACTTGTCGGCCTGCTCGTTGTACGTCCCGCGCGCCGCCACGGAGAACGCAAAGCCGTCAAAGTCGAGCGGCCGACGCGTGAAAACATCGACCTGGCCGGCAATTCCCGTTTCGATCTGCTCGGCCGCCCGCGTCTTATACACGTCGATTCGCTTGACGAGGTTTGCAGGAATGTCTGCGAGCGCGAACTGGCGGCCCGAGGCAGTGAAGATGTTGCGGCCGTTCCATGTGGTCGTGATGTCGGGAAGACCGCGAATCGAGATCGCCCCGGCCTCGCCGCCGCTGCGGTTGGTCACCTGGACGCCCGTGACGCGCTGGAGCGCCTCCACCACATTGTTGTCGGGCAGTTTACCGATGTCCTCGGCAACGACCGATTCTATGATCTGAGAGGCCTCTCGTTTGTTCTCCAGGCCTTCGATCAAGCTGGCGCGAACGCCTGTGACGACGATCTCATCGTCCTGTGATGCCGCCGCCCTATCGGAAGCAGCCGCGCTCTCCTGCGCCCATGCCGGGCCCGCGAAAGCGACCAGCGCCAGCAGCGACGCAGAACATAGAGTCGGGAATTTGGCAGCCATCGGTATCTCCCCTCCTGACATGCCCTCTCCGCGCCGCGGCGCGAGGGGCAGTTATTAGTCAGACAAAATTTACTTTGCCGCTGCGCGGATGCAAGCGCTTTGTTACAAATGGGAGGAAAACGCACATCAACCGCTGGTAAAATAGGGATTTTTGGTCGACGCTAAATAGTCGGACCAAATCACCTGCTTCGCTAACCCCCGACGAATCGGGCTTTTCAGACATGATAAGTCTGACTAATGCTGACCAGCAGCAACTCAGGGAGAGAATATGGCGCTACGCCTTGTGCAGCTTCGCGGCGTGAACGGAGAACGGATCGTTGCCGCGATCGGGGAAGACGGAGCGGCGCGCCGCATCGAGGGCGTGGAGACCAGCTATGCACTGGCGCTCGCCGCGATTCGCGAGGGCGTGTCCCTCGCCGATGCGGCTGCAGCGCGCGCGGGCGACTCGATCGATCTCGGCGCCGCGGCGGCCGAGGGCCGGCTGCTCGCGCCGATCGACCATCCCGATCCCGCGCATTGCCACATGACCGGCACCGGCCTGACCCACCTCGGCTCGGCCGAGGGGCGCGACAAGATGCACAAGGCCGCGGCCGGCGGCACGCTCACCGATTCGATGCGGATGTTCCTGATGGGCGTCGAGGGCGGAAAGACCGCCGACGGCAGTCCCGGGGTCCAGCCCGAATGGTTCTACAAGGGCGACGGCACCGGCGTGGTCGGCACCGGCGCCCCCCTCGCCTCACCGGACTTCGCGCTCGACGGCGGCGAGGAGCCGGAGATCGCGGGCATCTATGTGATCGACGATGCGGGCCGCCCGCGCCGGCTGGGCTTCGCGCTCGCCAACGAATTCTCGGACCATGTCACCGAACGGGGCAATTACCTGTGGCTCGCGCACTCCAAGCTGCGCCCCGCCGCACTCGGCGCCGAGCTGCTGACCGGCCCGCTCCCCGACGACGTGCGCGGCACCAGCCGCATCCTGCGCAACGGCGAAGTGCTGTGGGAGAAGCCCTTCCTCTCGGGCGAGGCGAACATGTCGCACTCGATCGCCAACCTCGAGCATCACCACTTCAAATATGGATTGTTCCGTCAGCCAGGCGACGTCCACATCCACTTCTTCGGCACTGCGACGCTGTCCTTCGCCGACGGCATCCAGACGCAGGAAGGCGACGTGTTCGAGGTCGAGGCGGCGCCCTTCACGCTGCCGCTGCGCAATCCGCTCGCGCGCATGGCACCGGCTGACGCGACAGTGCTGCCGCTATGAGCGTGACGCGCATCGCTCTCGCGGGCATCGGCAAGATTGCGCGCGACCAGCATATCCCGACGATCGCCGCTAGCCCGGACTTCGAGCTCGTCGCCGCAGTCACCGGCCATAGCCCGCCCGAGGGCGTCCCCGGCTTCCGCACGATCGCCGAAATGATGCAGTCGGTCGAGGTCGATGCGATCTCGATCTGCACGCCGCCGCGCGGCCGGCTCGCGCTGATCGAGGAAGCGCTGGCGCACGGGCTCGACGTGATGATCGAGAAGCCCCCTGCCGCGACGCTGAGCGAGGCCGAGAGCTTCGCCGAGGCGGCGCGCCGCGCGGGCCGGATCCTCTATGCCACCTGGCATTCGCGCGAGGCCGCCGGCGTCGAGCCCGCGCGCCGCTGGCTGGAGGGCAAGAAGATCACCGGCGTCACCTGTCACTGGAAGGAAGACGTGCGCGTCTGGCATCCGGGCCAGGCATGGATCTGGGAGCCGGGCATCGGCGTGTTC
>DATLJJ010000312.1:0-2306 GCA_035538975.1 Sphingomonas sp.
CCGGTCGCTGGAGCGACGAATATGGCAATACCGTCACCCAGGCGGTACTCGATCAGACCGCGGTCGGTCGCCGCTACGGGCCGGGAAAGCGGACGCTTAGCCTGGGCGAGATATCGAGGGCGATCGCGAGCTTCGTCACCTACAACCAGATCGATTCGCTGATGCTGACGATCGGTCGGAACCAGGTCGACACAACTGGCCGGCGCGCCGGCGCCGAGGTGCACCGCCAGCTCGCGCTCTACGCGGGCGAGACCACGCGCCGCACATTCGACTGAACCGCGACCTTCCCCACCCGCAACTCGCGTCGGACCAGTCGCTCCTGAAGCTGCCCGGTCCACTGCGCGGCCAGCGCCGGGGGTACAGCGCTCGACGGGATCAGCAGCACGTTGAGCTGGCCCGCGAGGTCGCGCCCGAGAACCGCGCCTTCGATCTTATAGTCGCCCAGCGGGAGTTGCAGATGGACCTCGGGTTCGGCGCCGCGGCCCGCGAACTCGGCGATCGCCGCGGCGATGCGGTCGAGCTGTGCGTGGAAGGTGGGGTCGACATCGCCGGCGACGGTCCGGGCCTCCGCGAGCATGGCCGCCGCGAACTCGCGTGGCGTGGCCATCGCGCCGAGTACTACAGGCGTGTCTTCGAAGGGATTTTTCCCGCGCGGCTTGCCGCCATGGCGCGCGAGCGCGTCGGCGAAGGCGCGGCGGTGATTGGGCGACGGTTCGGGAGGAGCATTTTGCGACCGCGGCATGCGCGACGTCGGCTGCGATGCAGCGCGCGGCGGCGGGGCGTCGCTCACAGGATCTTCACGCGGAGCGTCATCGGCGCCTCCGCTTCGGCGCGATCCTCGGTGCAGCGCTGCTCCGCACGCAGAAGCGCCCGGCGGTGATCGGCGATCGTGTCGCTGCGGACCTGATGGCGCGCGACCGCGGCCAAGGCGGCTTCATGCGTCTCGCGAGCCAGTTCCGCGCGCGTCGTCCGATCCGCCATGTCCGCCAGGGCGCCGGCTTCGAGGGCGATGGTCCGGTCGAGCCACAGCCGCGCCTGGCCGCACGCCGGCGTGGCGACGAAAGCCGCGCGCGCTTCGTCCCGCGCAGTGGCGGCCGCGGCGCGATGTCGCCGGGCGCGATCGGCGGCGGCCGCGGTTTCGTCCGCGGCAGTGCGCGCCTCCCCGGCCGCCCGCGCAAGACGCCGGGCCCGTATTTCGGCAACGCGCGCCAATGTTGCTGCGTGGCGGTCAGCGGCCATGGTCGATCTCCTCGAAAGTCCTGAGGCGCGCGACGGTCTGGCTCAGGGGCGCGGCGTCGTCGCGGGTTTGACGCAGGAAGGTCTGAATGGCGCCCCGCTCGGCAAGCGCACGGTCCGCGAGCGCGTCGCGGCCAGGAGCATATTCGCCGAGCTGGACGAGCAGCTCGATCTCGTCGAGCTTGGCGAGCATCGCGCGCAGTCCCGCCGCCGCGCGCTGCTGCCCCGTGGACGCGAGCCGCGGGAAAAGACGCGACAGGCTGCCGAGCACGTCGACGGCGGGGTAATGGCCGCGCGCGGCAAGCTTGCGCGAGAGCACGATATGCCCGTCGAGCAGCGAGCGGACTTCCTCCCCGATCGGGTCACCCTCCTCGTCCTCGAGCAGCACGGTGTAGAGCCCGGTGATCGCGCCTTCGGCCGAGGCGCCGGCGCGTTCGAACAGCCGCGGCAACTCGGCGAAGACCGAAGGAGGGAAGCCGCGTCGCACCGCGGGCTCGCCGGCGGCCAGCCCGATCTCGCGCAACGCGCGGGCGAAGCGAGTGACGCTGTCCATGAGCAGCAGCACGTGGCGGCCTTCATCCCGCAGTCCCTCGGCGATCGCAGTGGCGAGGTGTGCGGCCCGCACGCGCTCCATGGCCGGGCGATCCGAGGTGGAGACGATGACGACCGAGCGCGCGAGCCCTTCCTCGCCCAGCGTCTCTTCGATGAACTCGCGTACTTCGCGGCCGCGCTCGCCGATCAGCGCGATCACGATCGCGTCGCACCGCGCCTGGCGGGCGAGATTGGCTAGCAACGTCGACTTGCCGACGCCGGCGCTCGCGAAGATGCCGACGCGCTGGCCGATGCCAATCGTGAGCAGCCCGTCGATCGCGCGGATCCCGGTCTCCATCGGCTGGTCGACCGGGCGGCGGTCCATCGGATTGGGCGCAACGCCGTGGATCGGCCGGTCGGTGCCGCGCCGCACGGGGCCCAGTCCGTCGCGCGGCTGGAGCCGTGCATCGAGCACGCGGCCGAACATGTCGGCACCATGGGGCGTCCGATCCTCGCCGCTGCGCAGGATCACGTCGCTG
>DATLJJ010000313.1:0-2455 GCA_035538975.1 Sphingomonas sp.
CGAGCGAGGACAGGATATCGCGCAACGTCTGCATGCCCGGCGTTTGCGACGCGCCGTTCGCGCCAGGCGGTGCTTCGATCGCGTCGCGGGTATCGAACAGCACGGTGCCGCCCTGCTTCATGTAGGCGTCGATCTTGTTGATGGCGTCCTGCGGCGGCTTCGGCGCGCCAGGCACGATCGGCCAATAGATCAGCGGGAAGAAGGCGAGTTCGTCCCGTGCAGGATCGATGCCGATGGGATCGCCGGCCTCCAGCGCGGTGCGCTGGGCGAGGAACAGCGTGAGCCCGTTCATTCCCGCCTTGACGATGGAATCGACGTCGGCATTGCCCGTCACGACATAGGCGAGACGGGTCTGCGACACCGCCTTCATCGCGAACTCGTCCGCTGCGCTGTCGGCACGTGCCGCCGTCGGCGCAAACGATATCAGGCCTGCCAGCGCCAGGGCGAGCACGATCGTTGCGGGCGCGGCGCGGCGCCTCAGCAGCGCGGCGAGGCCGCCGCCGAGCAGCGCGACGATGATGGCGTCGATCAGGAACAGCGCAAGCGCCGTCGACAGCAGCCAGCCGCGCAAGTCGCGCGGCTCCGCATTGGTGTAGGTCGCGTGCCGGGCGCGCAGGCTCGCGGTGTTCAAAGCGGCGATGCGGTCGGCGGCGGCAAGCGTGTTCACGGCGAGCGGTCCTTCTGCCGGACCGTAGAAGCCGGGCGGATGATCGGGGGTGGCGCGGTCGCGATAATCCGCGGGCAGCGGCTTTGCTGTCGCCGGCGGCGGACCGAAGGCGCCGAAGCCGTCGAGAATGTGCAGCGGGGCCACCGTCTCGGCACTCGCTTCGCCGGCAACCCCGGCGCCGGGCTTGGACGTGTAGCCGGACATGTCGACGACCCGCCGCAGCATTTCGACGAAGGTGCCCGACATCGGAAGGTCCGACCAGCGCATGTCGGCGCTGACATGGAACAGGCTGACGAGGCCCTTGCCGCGATGCTCGCCGGTCACCAGCGGCGTGCCGTCTTCGAGCGAGGCCCAGCTCCTGGTGGCGAGAACCGCGTCGGGCTCGGCCAGCACCTGCCGGCTCACGGTGACGTCCTTCGGGACGGCGATGCCTGCGAACGGGCCCTCGCCCGCGAAAGAGGCGAGATGCTGCGGCTTCTCCCAGGTCAGGCTGCCGCCGAGCGTGCGGCCGCCCTTGCGCAGCTTGACCGGCACGAGATCGTCTTCGGCCTGCGCCAGCCGGGGGCCTGCGAACCGCACCAGGACGCCGCCCTGGTCGACCCAGGCGTTGAGACGCTCGCGGAGCTCGGGCGATATGGTTCCGACATCGGCGAGGATGATCATCGGCAGCTTCTGGTCCAGAAACTGCGTGATGCCCTGCTGCGGCGAGCCCTTGTCGGCGAGCCGCACGTCGGCGAATGGCGCCAGCGCGCGGGTGAGATAGAAGGTCGGCGCCAGCAGCGGCTGTGCGGTTTCGCTGGTCGAACCCGAGACGATGCCGATGGCGCGGCGGCGCCAGCGCTTGTCGAGCAGCTGCACGGCGCCGGCGGAGCGCTCGCCCGAGATCTCGAGCCGGGTGATGTCGTTGCGCAGCTCGACCGGCAGATCGAACGCCGCTTCGGTCTCCTTGTCCTGCGGTCCGAACGAATAGCGGGCTTCGCCGATCGGCGCGGCCTTCTGGTCGAGTGCGCGCACGGTGCCGACCGCGATGCCGCTGTCGGTGCGCAGCACCTTCACCGTCATCTTCGCCGCGGCGTTCTCGGCTGCGACCAGGGCCAGCGGGGAGGAGGTGCCGCCTTCGAACACGGTCAGGCTGCGATCGCCGATGGTCTTGCCGAGGCCCTGCACGAAGTCCTCGCCGCGGCCGGTGTCGACGCCGTCCGACAGCCAGGCGATCTCGCAGTCGCCGGTGACCTTGAGGAAACGGTCGACCGCAGTCAGCGTCTCGACGCGGTCGATCGAATACGGCTTCGGCGCGAGTTGCCGCAGCGCGACGCGCGCTGCGCCCGCCGGCATCAGGGTGATGTCGCGGTTCGGCTCGGACAGCGGCACCAGCGCGATGGCGCGGCCGTCATTGTCGGCATTGGCGATCAGCTCGTCGGCGGTCCTGATCCTGATGTCCCAATGCGATGCGGCGCTCCAGCCGTCGTCGAACATGATCATCAGCGGCGCCTTGCTGCCGGCCGCGCCGGTTTGCGGATTCCAGATCGGGCCGGCTGCGGCGAAGATCACCAGCGCGGCGGCGAGCAGGCGCAGCGCGGTCAGCCACCACGGCGTCCGTGAGGGCGTTTCCTCCCGCGGCGTGATGTCGAACAACAGCCGCGTCGGCGGAAACTCGATGCGCCGCGGCCGCGGCGGCATCACGCGGAGCAGCCACCACAGCACCGGTAGGCTCACGAGACCGATCAGCAGCAGCGGTTGAGTGAAGGCGAGCGGCAATCCCATCATGCGGCCGGCCCCGCCTTGATC
>DATLJJ010000314.1:0-3149 GCA_035538975.1 Sphingomonas sp.
GCTTCCCTCGCTTCGATCCCGGCATTAGGGCGGCGGCTTGCGCGAGGGCAAGGGATCGTGGCGGCGTTACTTAACCGTGTAGACGAGCTGAAGGAAAGCGGCGTGCTGGGCCAGCTCGTCCGCTTCGCCATCGTCGGCGGCCTTTCGACCGTGGTCTATGCAGTGGTCTACTGGCCGCTGGCGACCTATGCGATCCCGCCGGTGCTCGCCTCGGTTGCCGGTTTCATGGTCGCCGTGGTGTTCGGCTATATCTTCCACAGCCGCTGGAGCTTTCGCGGACACGAGGCCGAAGGTGGTGTCGGCACCCAGTCCAGATTCGTGGCCGTCCAGTCGGTCGGCATGGCGATGAACGCGGGCTTCACCTGGGTCTTCACCGGCCCGCTGCACCAGCCGACCTGGGTGCCGCTGGTCCCCGTGGTCCTGGTGACGCCGCTCGTCACCTTCGCTCTCAACCGTTATCTGGTATTCAAATAAGATGGACCGCATCGTCTACGAGCGCATGGCAGCGCACGACACCACCCATTGGTGGTACCGCGCGCGGCGCGAGATCCTCTCCGATTACCTGATGCGCTTCGGCGATCTGCCGAGCCACGCGCGCATTCTCGAGATCGGCTGCGGCACCGGGCACAACCTGCCCATGCTCGCGCAGTTCGGGCAGGTCGATGCGATCGAGATCGACGAGACCGCGCGCGCCAAGGCGAGCGAGCGGCTGGGCAAGCCGGTGGGCACTTCGCCGCTGCCCGAGCTGACCGGAGTCGAGCCGGGGAGCTACGACCTGGTGGCGGTGCTCGACGTGGTCGAGCATGTCGAGGATGACGTCGCGGCGCTTCAGGCGATCGCCAGGGCGCTCAAGCCCGGCGGCAAGATCCTGATCACCGTACCCGCACACCAGTGGATGTGGAGCGCACACGATGTGGTGAACCACCACAAGCGCCGCTATTCGAAAGCAACGCTCGCCGCCGCGCTGCGCAGCGCCGGACTCGAGTGGAAGAAGCTCGGCTATTTCAACTCGCTGCTGTTCCCCGTGGCGGTGGCCGCGCGCTTCGCGGGCAAGCTGATGGGCAAGGACGACAGCGACGATTCGCCCCCGGCCAAGCCGCTAAACACTGCCTTCGAGACGATCTTCGGGCTCGAGCGGCATCTGGTCGGCCGGATGCCGATGCCGCCGGGGCTTTCGCTGATCGTGCTCGCCGAACCCAAGGCCTGATCAGCGCGTGGGCACCGGCTCCGGACCCGAATAATCGTAGAAGCCGCGCCTGGTCTTGCGGCCGTACCAGCCGGCCTCGACATATTTCACCAGCAGCGGCGCCGGGCGGAACTTGGGATCGCCGGTGCCTTCGAACAGCACGCGCGTGATCTCGAGGCAGGTGTCGAGCCCGATGAAGTCGGCGAGCGTGAACGGACCCATCGGATGGTTGAGCCCCAACTGGCAAGCGGCGTCGATGTCGGGGATCGTAGCCACCCCTTCGCCGAGTGCGAAGCAGGCTTCGTTGAGCATCGGCATCAGCACGCGATTGACGATGAACCCCGGGGCGTCGTTGGCGTGGACGATGCGCTTGTTCAGCGACTGGCCGAATGCCTCGACCGCGGCGACGGTGGCGTCCGAGGTGGCGAGGCCGCGGATCAGCTCGATCAGCCCCATCACGGGCACCGGGTTGAAGAAATGCACGCCCATGAAGCGCGCGGGATCGGGGGACGACTGGGCGAGGCGCGTGATCGGGATGGACGAAGTGTTGCTCGCGAGGATCGCGTCGGCGCCCAGCACCTTGCCCACGCTCTCGAAAATGCTGCGCTTGATCGCCTCACGCTCGGTCGCGGCCTCGATCACGAGCGCGCAGGGACCCATTGCCGAAAGGTCGGCGATCGGCTCGATGTTGGCGAGCGCGGTCTCTGCGTCGGTGGCGGCGATCTTCTCCTTCTCGACGAGGCGGGCGAGTTGCTTCGCGATTCCAGCCTTGCCGGCTTCGGCGCGCGCCTGATCGACGTCGGAGAGGAGCACGCGATAGCCCGCCTGAGCCGAGACCTGCGCTATTCCTGCGCCCATCTGCCCCGCACCGATCACGCCAACTGTCTTCATTTCGTCTCTCCCGATGTCGGCGTCGTCCTATCGTTTCGCCCGGCGATCGGATAGCCTGGCATCATGCTGACGTTCGCACTCCTCGCCGCTCTTCAAACCACAGCCGCACCCGCAGAGGTCAAGACCTTCGGCGACTGGGCCGTCGCGTGCGACAACGCCCGGCGCTGCGAGATGACTTCGCTCATCCCCGGCGACGGGGGCTTTGCCGACGAAGGCTCCGGCTATGACGATTTCGACGTTTCGATCGTGCGCGAAGCGGGGGCTGCAGGCGGCTTCACCGTCGAAGTCACGCTCAACAAGCAGTCGACCGGCGCCGTCCGCCTGCTGGCCGACGGGAAGCCGCTGGCGGCGGTGAGCCCCAAGGGGGACTCGCTGGTCTTCACGGGTGCCGACGCCGAGCGGATCGTCGCGGCGATGGTCCAGGCCAAAGAGCTGGGCCTCGACAAGGGCGGGAGGGCTTCGCTCGCGGGCTCCTCGGCGGCGTTGCGCTTCATCGACGCCGCGCAGGGTCGCGCCGGCACCGTCACCGCGGCGGTGGCGAAGGGAAGCAAGCCGGCAAGCGCGGTGCCGGCCCCAGCGCCACTGCCGACGGTCCCGGCGGTGCGCGTCACGGGCCACGCGGCGCCCGTGAGTGCTGCACTCGCCAGGTCGCTCTTCGCGCGCCAGCCCGACTGCCGCGAAGCCTATGAAGGCGGGACGGGCGAATGGCCGGAGATCGAGACGCATGCGCTCGGCGGCGGCAAGACGCTGGCGCTGCTGCCTTGTGGTGCGGGCGCATACAACTTCATCACCGTGCCCTTGATACTCGGCGCCGGCCAGCCGGCCGTTGCGGGGTTCGACCATCCGCCGGGCTTCACCACCGCCGAAGCGGGGCCGCCGATGCTGGTCAATGCCAGCTTCGACGCCACGAGCGGACGGCTGCAGAGCTTTGCCAAGGGGCGCGGAGTCGGCGACTGCGGATCGGCCGAGGAATATGTGTGGGACGGCGCGCGCTTCCGGCTGGTCGAGGCGCGGGCGATGGGCGAGTGCCGCGGATCGGCGAACTGGCTCACCATATGGCGCGCCGAAGCCG
>DATLJJ010000315.1:0-8339 GCA_035538975.1 Sphingomonas sp.
CGCAGGTGCGCGAGCTGGCCGCCGAGCTGGGACTGGGCGTAGCGGCCAAGCCCGACAGCCAGGACATCTGCTTCGTCCCCGACCGCGACTATGCGAGCCTGGTCAGGAAGCTGCGCCCCGAGGCGGAGACGAGCGGCGACATCGTCGACGAGAGCGGACGCAAGCTCGGCGAGCACAAGGGGCTGATCCACTTCACCGTGGGCCAGCGCCGCGGGCTCGAGATCGGCGGGGCGGCCGAGCCCTATTATGTGCTGCGCCTCGATCCCGAGGCGCGCCGCGTGATCGTGGGGCCGAAGCGCGCGCTGGCGGTGCGCGCCGCGCGGATCGAAGGGATCAACTGGCTGGGCGGCGACCATAAGGGCCCGATGACCGCCAAGGTACGCTCGCTCGCCAAGCCCGTGCCGGCGCGGCTGGAGGAGGATCGGGTGGTGTTCGAGACGCCCGAATATGGCGTCGCGCCGGGGCAGGCGGCGGTGCTCTATTCGGGCGATCGGGTGCTCGGCGGCGGATGGATCGCCGAGACCGAGCGGGCGGAACTGGCGGAGGTTTGAGCCGAATCCCCCGCTCCCGCGAGCGGGAGCGGGAGAGGGAATTTAAATCGCGAACTCGCCCTCGATCACCGTCACGCACTTGCCGCCGAGGATCACGCGCTCCCCATCGAGTTCGCAGTCGACATAGCCGCCGCGCTTGCTCGACTGGTGGGATGTGAAGCGGTTGCGGCGGAGGCGGGCGGCCCAATAGGGCGTGAGCACCGAATGCGCCGAGCCCGTCACCGGGTCCTCGTCGATTCCCGCCGCGGGGGCGAAGACACGGCTCATCACGTCGGTGTCCCTGCCAGGCGCGGTGACGATGTTGAGCACGTCGCCGGCTGCGGCGAGCGCGCGGAAATCGGGCTCGAGCGCGAGCACCTGTTCGGCGCTCTCGAGCACGATCAGCCCATAGCCGCCCGGGTGCCAGAGCGTCTCGACCGCATGCGCCACGCCCAGGCCGGCGAGCACCTGCGGCAGGGGCCGGGGCTCGGGCGCATAAGCGGGGAGCGCCATCAGATAGCCATCGCCGTGGCGCGCGACTTCGAGCACGCCAGCCTTGCGCGTGCGGAAGCGAACGAGGTCGCGCGACGGATCCTGCGTCAGGACATGGTGCCCGCTCGCGAGCGTCGCGTGGCCGCACAGGGCTACTTCGACTGCGGGAGTGAACCAGCGCAGTTGGTAATCGGCGGCGTCGCTCTCATCCTCGATCAGGAATGCCGTCTCGGCGAGGTTGTTCTCGGCTGCGATCGCCTGGAGCGTCGCGTCGTCGAGCCATGCCTCGAGCGGCATCACCGCGGCCGGATTGCCCGTGAAGGGCCGGTCGGCGAACGCGTCGATCTGGGCGAAGGGCAGCTTCATGCGCGGGTCTCCTTGAGCAGGTCGGTCTCGGCGAGCGGGTTGCCGGGCTCGTCGATCTGGCCTTCGGGGTCGACGTGGATCAGCACCTCGGTGCCGGGGAATTCCTCGGCGAGCTCACGCTCGAGCCGCTCGACCACGTCGTGCGCCGCCGCCACGGTCATCGCCGGGTTCATCCAGATGTGGAACTGGACGAAGTCCCTGGTCCCGCTCGTGCGCGTGCGCAGGTCGTGCAGCCCGATCAGCTCCGGATGGCGCGCGGCGACCTCGACGAAGCGGGCGCGCTTCTCGTCGGGCCATTCCTTGTCCATCAGCTGGTCGATCGCTGCGAGCGACGCGCGCCATGCGCCGAAGAGCAGCCAGGCGGCGATGGCGATGCCGAAGAGCGCGTCGGCGCCCGCAAGCCCCGCGTAGCTTTCGAGGACGAGCGCAAGGATCACCGCAGTGTTGAGCATCAGATCCGAGGTGTAATGGATCTGGTCCGTGCTGATCGCGATCGAGCCGGTGCGGCGCACCACCGAGCGCTGGTAGCTGGTTAGCGCGAGCGTGACGACGATCGCGATCAGCGAGACGCCGATGCCATATTCGGGCGAGGCATTGGGCTGGTGGTCGACGAGCCGATCGAGCGCACGCAGCAGAATCGCGAAGCCGGAACCCGTGATGAGCGCCACCTGAAACAGCGCGGCGAGCGCTTCTGCCTTGCCGTGGCCGAAGCGATGCTCATGGTCGGCGGGCTGCATCGCCCAATGAACCCCGCCCAGCGTCACCAGCGAGGCGACGAGGTCGAGCAGGCTGTCGGCAAGGCTCGCGAGCACCGCCACCGATCCGGTGCGCCACGCCGCATAGCCCTTGAGCGCGCCGAGCAGCAGCGCGCAGGCGACGCTGGCCAGCGCCGCGCGGCGGGCGAGACCTTCGGTGGCGCTCATGGATAGAGCAGCCCCTCGCTCCACCCTTCCGGCGTGCGTAGAAACAGCCGGCGTTCGTGGAGGCGGTGTGCGCGGTCCTGCCAGAATTCGATTCGCTCGGGCGCAACGCGATAGCCGCCCCAGTGCGACGGACGCGGAACGTCGCTCCCTTCGAACCGCTGGCGCGCCTGCTCGTAGCGCGTCTCGAAGGTCGCGCGCATGTCCAGCGGGCGCGACTGGTCCGAGGCCCAGGCGCCGAGCTGCGAATCACGGCCGCGGCTGGCGAAATAGGCGTCGGATTCGGCGTCGCTCACATGCGCCACCGGCCCTTCAATACGGATCTGGCGGCGAAGCGACTTCCAGTGGAAGAGCAAGGCCGCGCGCCGGCTGGCGAGCAGGTCCTGCGCCTTGCGGCTCTCGCGGTTGGTATAGAAGACGAAGCCTTCGGGCCCATGCCCCTTGAGCAGCACCATGCGCACCGACGGCTGGCCGCCGGCATCGACCGTCGCCAGCGCCATGGCATTGGGATCGTTGGGCTCGCTCGCCTGCGCCTCGGCGAACCACTGGTCGAATAGCTGGAAGGGATCGGTGATCATGGGGGCGCCTTAGACGATCCTCCGGCGGAGCGGAACGGACTCGCACCCTCGCACATTGAATCGGCTTCGCAACGAGGAGCATCGCCATGGCCGCGCGGGCCTATTGGCAGGGACAGATCAGACTGGCGCTGGTGTCGATACCCGTCGAGATCTACTCGGCGACCAAATCGGGCGCCCAGATCAGTTTCCACCAGATCCACGAGCCGACCGGCAAGCGGATCAAGTACGAGAAGGTCGCGCCGGGCGTGGGGCCGGTCGAGGTCGACGAGATCGTCAAGGGCTATGAATACGAGAAGGGCGAATACGTCCTTCTGGAGCAGGACGAGATCGACGCGGTGAAGCTCGAATCGAAGAAGACGCTGGAGCTCACCCAGTTCGTCGATTCGGACGAGATAGACGTGCTCTATTACGAGAAGCCCTATTTCGTGGTGCCTGCCGACGATCTGGCCGAGGAGGCGTTCATCGTGCTGCGCGAGGCGCTGAAGCGCACAAAAAAGGTCGGGCTGGGTCAGCTCGCGCTCAGGGGCCGCGAATATATCGTCAGCCTGAAGCCGTGCGGGCGCGGGATGGTGCTGGAGACGCTGCGCTATGCCGACGAAGTCAACAAGGCGCAGGGCTATTTCCGCGACATCCCCGACAGCGCGCCGGACCCCGAGCTGCTCGACCTTGCCGAGACGCTGATCGAGAAGAAGACCGGCAGCTTCGACCCCAGGGAATTCCACGACCGCTATGTCGATGCGCTCAAGGACCTGATCGAGCGCAAGAAGAAGGCCAAGGGCCGCAAGATCATCGAGGACGAGGACGACGAGAAGCCGTCGCGCGGGTCGAACGTGGTCGATCTGATGGCGGCGCTCAAGAAGTCGCTCGAGAAGCCCGCGGCGGCCAATGATTCGGAGGCGAAGAAAGCTCCGGCCAAGAAGAGCGCCGCCAAGGCACCGGCGGCACGCTCCGGCAGCCGGAGTGCGGCGGCGAAGAAGGCGCCGGCGCGCAAGCGGGCATGACTCGCATGGCCGACAGCGACCTCCTCGCCAAATACAACGCCAAGCGGGACTTCACGAGGACCGGGGAGCCGGCGGGCACGGTCGCCCGGACCGGCGGCAATCGCTTCATCGTCCAGAAGCACGACGCGACGCGGCTCCACTGGGACTTCCGGCTCGAGATCGACGGCGTGCTCAAGAGCTGGGCAGTGACGCGCGGGCCGAGCCTGGACCCCGACGAGAAACGGCTTGCGGTGCGCACCGAGGACCACCCGCTCTCCTATGCCGATTTCGAAGGGACCATCCCCAAGGGCGAATATGGCGGCGGGACGGTGATGCTGTGGGACAGCGGCCGCTGGGAACCGATTGCAGGCAAGAGCGCGAAGGACCTCGACAAGGGCCACCTCCATTTTCGCCTCGAAGGCGAGCGGATGAAGGGCGAATGGCTGCTGATCCGCCTCAAGCCCCGAGGCAAGGAGCGCACCGAGAACTGGCTGCTGCGCAAGATCGACGACCAATATGCCGGGGCGACCGACCTGCTGGTCGAGACGGGATTGACCAGCGTCGTCACCGGGCGGACGATGCAGGAGATCGCGGAGGGGAAGCGCGTCGCGAAGCGGCCGGCCGCGGCAAAACAGGCGGCCCCCAAAGCCGCCAGGCGATCCGCTGCAGGCAAGCCCCTCGCCTTCCGCGAACCGCAGCTCGCGACGCTGGTGGACAGCGTGCCCGCGGGCAACCAGTGGCTCCATGAGGTCAAGTACGACGGCTATCGCGCGCTGGTGGCGACGGGAAATCCGGTCCGCATCTACACGCGCTCGGGGCTCGACTGGACCGACAAGTTCCCCGGCATCGCCGAGGCGGCGAAAGGATTGCCGCCGGGGGCGCTGATCGACGGCGAGATCGTCGCGTTCAAGGAGGGCAAACCCGACTTCTCGACGCTGCAGGAGGCGATCGGCGCGGGCGGCAAGGGGCTGACGCTCTTCGCCTTCGACCTGCTCGAGGCCGACGGCGAGGATCTGGCGGCGCTTCCGCAGCTCGCGCGCAAGGAACGGCTGCGGGGGCTCGTGCAGGGCGGCGACGAGCGCATCCAGTTCTCCGAGCATGTCCTCGGCAACGGCGAGGAGCTGTTCGAGGCGATGTGCCGCTCGGGGTTCGAAGGCGTGGTCTCGAAGCGAGTCGATGCGCCCTATCGCGGCACGCGAAGCAAGGCGTGGCTCAAGACCAAGTGCATCCGCCGCCAGGAATTCGTGATCATCGGCTGGACGCCGAGCGAGGCCAAAGGGCGCGGCTTCCGGTCGCTGCTGCTCGGGCTCAATGGACCCGACGGGCTCGTCTATGCGGGCAAGGTAGGGACCGGCTTCAACCTCAAGACGCTCCACGCACTGCGCGAACGCTTCGACCGGATCGCGGCGAAGGAGGCGCCGGTGAAGGTCCCCCGCGCCGAGGCGCGCGGTGCCCGCTGGCTCGAGCCCGAACTGGTCGCCGAGATCGCCTTCGCCGAATTCACTGCCGACAAGGTGGTGCGCCACGCGAGCTTCCTGGGGCTGCGCGAGGACAAACAGGCCGGGGAAGTGGTGGCCGAGGAGCCGGTACAGGTCGCCGACACCGCGGCGGCGCCGACCTATCGGACGAAAATCAGCAACCGGAGCCGCGTGATCTATCCCGAGGCGGGGCTCACCAAGGGCGAGCTCGCCGACTATTATGCCGCAGTCTCGCCGATCCTGCTGCGCTGGCTCGCCAACCGGCCGATCAGCCTGGTGCGCTGCCCGCAGGGGCGCGCCAAGCATTGCTTCTTCCAGAAACACGATGCGGGAAGCTTCGGCGAGCATGTCCTCCACGTCGACGTGCGCGAGAAGGACGGATCAGTGCAGCCTTATCTCTATGTCGCCGACATCGAAGGACTGATGACGTGCGTCCAGATGGGAACGATCGAGTTCCACGGCTGGGGCGCGCCGGTCGCCGACATCGAGAAGCCCGACCGGCTGGTGTTCGACCTCGACCCCGACGAGGGGCTCGACTTCGACAAGGTCAAGAAAGCCGCGCAGGATCTGAAGACTCACCTCGCCGACATTGGTCTCACGAGTTGGCCGATGCTCTCGGGCGGCAAGGGCGTGCACGTGGTGGTGCCGCTGGTGCCGCGCGCCGACTGGCCCGAAGTGCGCAGCTTCGCCGAACGCTTCGCGCGCGCACTCTCCGCCGCGGAGCCGGAGCGGTTCACGGCCAACCTCAAGAAGGCCAACCGCAAGGGCAAGATCTTCATCGACTATCTGCGCAACCAGCGCGGCGCCACTGCCGTGCTCCCCTATGTCGCGCGGGCTCGCGAAGGTGCGCCCGTGGCTGCGCCCGTGAGCTGGACCGAGCTGCGCGACCTCGACACCGCCAAGCGCTTCACCATCCGCGACGCCGCGACGCTGCTCGAACGCGCCGCCAGCCGCGCGCTCCAGGGCTGGGGCGAGGCGGATCAGGTGCTGCCGGACCTCTAGGCCTCTCTCGCTGGCGGGAGAGGACCGGTTCCCTTGTTGCAACGCAGCGGGCTTTCGCCCATCACCCGGAAGCCCGATGGAGGAGCGCCTTGGCCAGCCGCGCCGCGACATCGCTGTTCGATGCCAGCATCATCGCCGACCGATGGATCGCCGACTATCGCGCGCATGCGCCGGCGGGCGACGTGCTCGGCGCGGGGGAGGCCAGCGATCCGGGCTGGTCGGCATTGTTCGAGGAGCTGGCTACGCTGTCGGGCGAGAGCCTGGCACCGGCGCGCGAGCGGGCGCAGCGCCATGCCGAGGACATCGGCACGGGCTTCCGCATCGCGGGCGAAGGCGAGGAGCGCCGCTGGCCGCTCTCGCCGGTGCCACTGCTGATCGACAAGATCGAATGGGACGGGATCGCCGCCGGCGTCGCCCAGCGCGCAGAGCTGCTGGAGACGGTGCTGCGCGACCTCTATGGCGAGGCGCGGCTCGTAGCCGACGGGCACGTCCCCGCCGCGCTCGTCACCGGCAGCCCGTATTTCCTGCGGCCGCTTGCCCACCTTGTTCCACCCGGCGGAAGCCATCTGGCCTTCGTGGCGATGGATCTGTGCCGCGGACCCGACGGCACGTGGCGAGTGCTCGCCGACCACCTGCGCGCGCCCGCGGGCGCGGGCTATGCGCTGGAGAATCGTCTGGCGATGGCGCGAACGCTGGGCGGGCTGCAGACCCGGCTCAACATCGAGCGGCACGCCCCCTTCTTCGCCGCTTTCCGCGACGGCATCGCGGCGCTGTGTCGCCGCGCCGAGCCGCGCGTCGCGCTGCTCACGCCCGGACGGCTCAACCCCAGCTATGCCGAGCAGGCGCATCTCGCACGCTACCTGGGCTTCCTGCTGGTCGAGGGCGCCGACCTGGCGGTGCTCGACGACCAGCTCTACGTCCGCACGATCGCGGGGCTCAAGCGCGTCGATGCGCTGTGGCGGCGGATCGATCCGCGGCTGCTCGATCCGCTCGCGCTCGATTCGCATTCGACGATCGGCGTGCCGGGACTGATCGACGCGATGGCGGCGGGCAACGTCGTGGTTGCCAATGCCCCCGGGGCAGGGCTGCTCGAATCGCCGGCCTTCGCCGCCTTCCTGCCGCGCCTTTCCGAAGTGCTGACGGGCGCGCCGCTCGCGCTGCCCAACGTCGCCACCTGGTGGTGCGGCCAGGATGCCGAGCGCGCCTATGTCGAGGCCAATCTCGATTCGCTGCTGGTCGGCCCGGCCTTCGGGCCGCAGCCGCTGGGGTTACCCGGTGAGGGGCCGGTTGCCGGACATGCGCTCGACGCCGCTGCACGCGGTGCGCTGCTCGACGACATGAAGCGCCGTCCGCAGGACTATGTCGGGCAGGAGATGGTGCGGCTCTCCACCATGCCGATGGTCGCCGATGGCGCGCTGGCGCCGCGCCCCTTCACGCTGCGCGTCTTCGCTGCGCGCGGCGGCGACGGGCAATGGACGGTGCTGCCCGGCGGCTTCGCCCGGATCGCCGGCCATCCCGAAACTGCCGCAGCAGTGATGGGGAAAGGCAGCTGGTCGGCCGATGTGATCGTGCATGGAGCCGAGCCCGTCGCTCCGGTCTCGCTGCTGCCCGCAGGCGATTCGGTGCAGCTGCGGCGCAATCCCGGGACACTTCCCAGCCGCGTCGCCGACAATCTCTTCTGGCTCGGCCGCTATCTCGAGCGCGGCGAGGCGCTGCTGGAAGTGATCCGCGTACTGCTGGGCCATTCGATCGGTGCGGACACGGGTGCGGCGCTGGCGGGCGACACGGTCGCGCGGCTGGTGCAGCTGGTGGTGGCAGCCGAGGCGGCGCCTGCGCCCAGGGGGCTGAAGCGCGCGGACCTCAACCAGCTCGCGCGCACGGCGCTGGAAGCCGAGCAAGGCGGGTACAGCGTCCGCGCGATCAACCGCCAGGCCAGGCTGATCGGCGAAGTCTCGCGCGAGCGGCTCTCCGCCGACATGATCCGGCTGCTCGA
>DATLJJ010000316.1:0-1594 GCA_035538975.1 Sphingomonas sp.
CGATCGCCATCGACGTCGGTGTGGCCCCGGCCGGCAGCGGCGCGCCGGAAGGCGACCGCTCGCACGGCGTCAACGGCTTCGTGCTCAATACCATCACGCCCGAGACCGAGAAGACCTGCCACTATTTCTGGGCCTTCGTCCGCAACTACCGTATCGGCGAGCAGCGCATCACCACCGAGATCCGCGAGGGCGTCTCCGGCATCTTCCGTGAGGACGAGCTGATTCTGGAAGCACAGCAGCGCGCGATGGACGAGAATCCGGATCGCATCTTCTACAATCTCAACGTCGATGCCGGCGCGATGTGGGCGCGCAAGCTGATCGATCGGATGGTGGCGAAGGAAAGCGCCCCAAAGCACCTTCAGGCCGCGGAGTAGAGCATGGCCGAACGTGAGGTCGACCGCTCCGTCTCGCAGACCGTGAAGGCGCAGCTTGCGTTGCGCGACCAGATCCTGTCCGGCGCCTTGCGTCCGGGCGAGCGCATCTCCGAGCTGCAGGCGGTGGAGACGACAGGCGCTTCGCGCACGCCCGTGCGCATGGCGTTGGTGCGGCTGGAGGAAGAAGGCCTGCTCGAGGCGATCCCCTCCGGCGGCTTCATGGTCAAGGCGTTCTCCGAGCGCGACATTTCCGATTCCATCGAGCTGCGCGGCACGCTCGAAGGCTTGGCCGCGCGCTTTGCCGCCGAGCGCGGCGTCTCTGCGCGGGAGCTCGAGCCGCTGAAGGAATGCTTGGCCGCGATCGACGAATTGCTGCGGCAGGTGCCGATCTCGGTCGATGCGTTCTCGGCCTACGTCACGCTGAACGCGCGCTTCCACGCCCTGCTCACGGAGCTGTCGCGCAGCCCGCCGCTGATCCGGCAGATCGACCGCGCCTCGGCGCTGCCGTTTGCATCCCCAAGCGGCTTCGTCATGGCGCAGTCGGCGCTGCCGGAGGCGCAGCAGATCCTGATCATTGGTCAGGAGCACCACCGCGTCGTCATCGACGCCATCGAGAACCGCGAAGGCGCGCGGGCCGAGGCGATCATGCGCGAACATGCGCGGCTTGCCGTGCGGAACCTGCGGCTGGCGCTGCGCAACCGGACCCATCTCGACCTCTTGCCGGCGCTCGCGCTGATCAAGACCGCAACCGATTGAGGGCAGTCCCATGCGCTTCATCGAAACCTGGATCCCGGCAACGCTGGTCTCGACCCGCGATCTCGCCCCCGGCATCCGCGAATTCCTGATCCGGCCGGATCGGTTCGATGGTGCCGCCTATCCGGTCGGCAGCCACATCAATGTCAGCGTCACCATCGACGGCCTGCCCGAGACGCGGTCCTATTCGCTGGTCGGCGAAGCCTCGCCCGCCGGCTTCAAGGTCGCGGTGCGCCGTGCCGAGGATTCCCGCGGCGGCTCGCGCTACATGTGGCAGCTCAAGCCGGGCGCGCGGCTCGACATCACCCAGCCCGCTTCGCTGCTCGCGGTCGATTGGGCTCGCCAGAACTACTGCCTGATCGCCGGCGGCATCGGCATCACGCCGATCCTCGGTGCCGCGCAGGCGCTGGCCCGCCGCGGTGCGGAGCTCACGCTGCACTACGCCGTGCGCTCGCGCGGCGAGGCGG
>DATLJJ010000317.1:0-5709 GCA_035538975.1 Sphingomonas sp.
GATGGCGCTCGGCGTGATCTACGACGATCCCGCCCCGACCTTCGAGAGCGCCGTCGTGGCGCAGAACAAGGCCGCGAGCGAGGGCAAGGCGCCCGACCTGCAGAAGCTGGTTGCCAAGGGCCAGACCTGGATGGTGGACAAGGCGCCGCACGCGCTCTGAGCTGATCCCTCCCGGATAAATCCCTTCGTCACCCCGGCCTTGTGCCGGGGCCGACTTTACCGCGCGTCATGCCGATGGTGCTCCAGCGCTTGATCGGCGGCGATGTGCGAAATCCTGTGGCAGTCAGCGAAGAGCTCCGACGGCATCGTCCGGTGGGGCCCCGGCACACGGCCGGGGTGACGAGTAGCGCTTGGAGCGTCTTCCTTCGTGCCTTCGTGCCCTTGTGTGAGAAACTCCACACATCCCTTCATCCCGACAGAATCGCTTGCTCCCCCGGCGTAACGGTGCATGAAAGCCGGCGATGAACGCGCCGACGCGGGAACAGGACGGGGGGCACAGGGTACGCGCAGGCGGCCTGCTGGAGCTGCTCGCGCCTGTCTTCCATCGCCAGCTCGACCGGCTCGACCGCGGCATCACCGAAGGGAGCCTGGAGCTGACCCTGCCGGGAGGCGCGACGCGCATGCTGGGCGGCCGTGCCGCAGGTGCCGCCGCTGTGGTCGATCTCAGGAGCTGGCGTGCGCTGCTCAGGCTGGCGCTCGGCGGATCGGCGGGATGGTACGAGGCCTGGGCGGCGGGCGAATGGGTGAGCCCCGATCCGGTGCAGCTCTTCGCGCTGTTCAGCCGCAATCGTGCCAGCCTTGCGGCGCAGTCCCGCGCGCAGGGCATCACGTTGTGGCCCCGCCGGATCGCGCATTGGCTCCGCCGCAACAGCCGCGCCGGCTCGCGCCGCAACATCCATTTTCACTACGATATCGGCAACGACTTCTACCGCCTCTGGCTCGACCCGGGCATGACTTATTCGAGCGCCCTCTTCGACGACGACGCCCGGTCGCTCGAAGCGGCGCAGACAGCCAAGCTCCAGGCGATGCTCGACCGGACGGCCACGGGGCCCGGCGACGAGATTCTCGAGATCGGCTGCGGCTGGGGCAGCTTCGCCGAGATCGCGCTGCGGCAGGGCCGCCGCGTTCACGGCATCACGCTCTCGACCGAGCAAAAGGCCTGGGCCGAGGCGCGGACCGCAGGGCTGGATGGCGCGCGCTTCAGCCTGACCGACTATCGTGACGTCGCGGGTACTTACGACGCGGTGGTCAGCATCGAGATGGCCGAGGCAGTCGGCCGCGCATATTGGCCCGCATATATCGGCGCTATCGCCCGCGCGCTGAAGCCCGGCGGCCATGCAGCGCTGCAGGTCATCAGTTTCGACGATGCGATGTTCGAAGGCTATGCCGCGAGCGTCGACTTTATCCAGACCTATATCTTCCCCGGCGGGCTGCTCGTCTCCGAGAGCGCCTTCCGCGCACTCGCTGCCACTCACGGAATGACCTGGGGCGATGAGGCGCGTTTCGGCGCGAGCTATGCCGAGACGCTGCGCCGTTGGCGCGAGAGCTTCGATTCGGCTGCGGAGGCGGGGTTGCTTCCCGCCCAATTCGATCGCAAGTTCATCGACTTGTGGCGCTATTATCTGATGTATTGCGAAGGCGGCTTCCGCGGGGGCGGCATAGACGTCCTGCAAGTGACGCTGGTGAAGGGGGAATAGGATGACCAAAGGCTGGCTGCTGGCGGGCGTGCTCGCGCTCGGGGCGTTCACGGGTAACGGCGCGGCGGCGCAGGCCGTCGTTTCGCCCGACGTCAAGATCGACCGCACCGACACCAGCGGCCTCCGGAAAGTCGGCGCCGAAGTCCTGTTCTGGAGCCAGTCCCAGCGCGACGCCAATTTCCCGCACATGGAAAAGATTTTCCCGGGCCATATCGTCAAGGCCGGCGGCAAGGTACGCGCGCTTCCCGCAGGCAGGCCGCTCCCGGTCGACGCTGCGGCAGTCGACGCCTTTATCGCCGCGCAGAACGTGGCCGGGCTGATCGTGGTACAGGACGGCAAGGTCCGCCTCGAACGCTATGCCCGCGGCTATGGCCCCGAGGGACGCTGGACCAGCTTCTCGGTCGCCAAGTCCTTCACCTCCAGCCTCGTCGGCGCGGCGATCAAGGACGGCTACATCAAGTCGCTGTCCGATCCGGTCACGCGCTACATCCCCGAGCTGGCCGGCAGCGGCTATGACGGCGTCACCGTCGAGCAGCTCCTCACGATGACTTCGGGGGTCAAGTGGAACGAGGACTATACCGACGTGAAGTCGGACGTGGCGCGCATGTTCATCGAGCCCGTTCCGGCGGGCGAGGACCCGACGGTCTTCTACATGAAGAAGCTGCCGCGCGAGTCCGCTCCGGGCAGCAAATGGGTGTACAAGACCGGCGAGACCAATCTCATCGGCGTGCTGGTGATGCGCGCGACGGGCAAGCCGCTCGCCACCTATCTCAGCGAGAAGATCTGGCAGCCCTATGGGATGGAGCGCGACGCCTTCTGGATGGTCGATCCGGCGGGTCATGAAGTCAGCGGCTGCTGCCTGTCGGTGAGCCTGCGCGACTATGCCCGCATCGGCCAGTTCGCGCTCGACGGCGGGGCAGGGGTAGTGCCGGCCGACTGGTTCCGTAACGCCACGCGCTCGCACGCCGACATCGGCGAGCCCGGATTCGGCTATGGCTATCAATGGTGGACCTATCCGCAGGGCCGCTTCGGCGCCTCGGGCATCTTCGGCCAGACCGTCCGCGTCGATCCGAAGACGCGCACGGTGGTCGCGATCTCCAGCGCGCTTCCCAAGGCGACCGATCCCGAGTTCAGCCGCGCGCGTACCGCATTCATCGACACACTGTTCGAAGCAGCGGCCAGATAGCCGCTTGCGAGCGGGTTACTCCACCCGCTCGAAATGCCCGGTCTCGAACCCCGAGACCATCAGCCCGGCGATCCGCTCCGCCACCACTTCGGGAGCCTTGACGCTTTCCGGGGCCTCGCCCGGGAAGGCGCGGGCGCGCATCTTGGTGCGCGTGGCGCCCGGATCGACGATCCCCACGCGCACGCCGCTGATGTGGCGCATTTCCTCGCCATAGCTGAGCAGCAAATTCTCGAACGCCGCCTTGGAGGCGCCATAGGTCCCCCAATAGGCGCGCGGCGTGCGGCCCACGCTGGAGGTCACGCCGATCACTCGCGCCTGCTTCGCCGCCTTGAGCAGCGGGTCGAACACTGCGAGCATCGCCGCCTGGGCAGTGACGTTGAGCGTCAGCACCTTGGCGAATTCCTTGAAGTCGATCGCCGGCACCGCGCTCAGCGAACCCAGCGTCGCGGCATTGAGCACCAGCATGTCGAGCGCCGACCAGCGCTCGGCCACTGCGCCGGCCAGCCGCGAGACGCTCTCGTTCTCGGTCAGGTCCATCGGTGCGATCGTCGCCGACCCGCCGGCGCGGTAGATCGCTTCCTCGACTTCCTCGAGCCCGCCCGCGGTGCGCGCGGTCAGGATCACATGCGCGCCCGCCGCACCCAGCGCCGTGGCGGTCGCGGCGCCGATGCCGCGGCTGGCGCCGGTGACGAGCGCGATTCGATCGGCGAGGGGCTTGTCGGTCAAGGTACTACTCCGGAAGGAACGGGATCAGCCGACCCGTTCCTCCAGAAGCGCGAATTGGTCAACCGGCTGGAGCTCGTCCTGGTCTGTGAGCGTGGTCGGATAGTCGCCGGTGAAGCAGGCGTCGCAATATTTCGGACGAATGTCGGGACGACCCTGCTCGCCGAGCGCCTTGTACAGCCCGTCGATGGTGATGAAGGCGAGGCTGTCGGCATGGATGAAGTCGGTCATCCCCTCGACGTCCATCTTGGCCGCGAGCAGCTTGGCGCGCTCGGGCGTGTCGACGCCGTAGAAGCAACTGTGCCGAGTCGGCGGCGATGCGATGCGCATATGCACTTCGGCGGCGCCGGCCTCGCGCATCATCTGCACGATCTTGAGGCTGGTCGTGCCGCGCACGATCGAATCGTCGATCAGCACGACGCGCTTGCCCTTGATCAGCTCGCGGTTGGCGTTGTGCTTCAGCTTCACGCCCAGGTGGCGGACCTTGTCGCCCGGCTGGATGAAAGTGCGCCCGACATAGTGCGAGCGGATGATGCCGAGCTCGAACGGGATGCCGCTCTGCTGGGCATAGCCGATCGCGGCGGGGACGCCCGAATCGGGTACCGGCACGACCAGATCGGCCTCGACCGGTGCCTCGATCGCGAGCTGCGCGCCGATCGCCTTGCGCACCGAGTAGACCGAGCGGCTGTCGCTGATCGAATCGGGACGCGAGAAATAGACATATTCGAAGATGCACGGCCGTGCCGACACCGGTGCGAAGGGCTTGTGCGAGTGGATTTCCGTGCCCTTGACGATCACCAGCTCGCCCGGCTCGACATCGCGGACATATTCGGCGCCGACCACGTCGAGCGCCACCGTCTCCGAAGCGAAGATGACCGAATCGTCGAGCTTGCCCATCACCAGCGGGCGGATGCCCAGCGGATCGCGGCAGGCGATCATGCCCTCGGGTGTCATCACGATCAGCGAATAGGCGCCCTCGACCTGCTTCAACGCGTCGATGAAGCGGTCCATCAGCGTGCGATATTGCGAAGTCGCGACGAGGTGGATGATCACCTCGGTGTCCGAAGTAGACTGGAAGATCGCGCCGCGGCGGACGAGGTCGCGCCGCAGCCGCATCGCGTTCGAGATGTTGCCGTTGTGCGCCACTGCGAAGCCGCCGCTCGCCAGCTCGGCATAGAGCGGCTGGACGTTGCGGATCGCCGAGCCGCCCGTCGTCGCATAGCGGACGTGGCCGCACGCGGTGCCGCCCTGGAGCGAGCGGATCACGTCGTCGCGGTCGAAATTGCCCGCCACATGCCCCATCGCGCGATGCGTGTGGAACTGGTGACCGTCCCAGCTGGTGATGCCGGCAGCCTCCTGGCCGCGGTGCTGGAGCGCGTGCAGGCCCAGTGCCACGAGCGCAGCCGCGCCCTCCGCACCGGAAACGCCGAAAATGCCGCATTCCTCACGCAGCTTGTCGTCATCGAACGGGTGTGTGGTAAGCATCGTCCCTCAATGGGGTTCGCAACTGTCGCGCGCCATATAGTGTCTCCGCGCGCGTTTGTCGCCGGGTTGTCACAAACAAATATGGCGCTGCCCTTTGCCCGCCGGGCATGGAAGCGCAAGCCGCGGCTGTCCCCCGCTTTCGCGGGAACGCCGGCTTGGCTAAGAGGGCCGGATGGCCGACGACCGCGACACCACGCTTGCCCTCGATCCCAACTATGACGCCGCAGGGCTGATCACTGCCGTGGCGACCGATTCCGCCACCGGCGAGCTGCTGATGCTCGCGCATATGAACGCCGAGGCGCTGGCGAAGACGCTGGAGACCGGCGAGGCGCATTTCTGGTCGCGCAGCCGTGCCCGCCTCTGGAAGAAGGGCGAGACCTCGGGCCATGTGCTGCGCGTGGTCGAGGCGCGGATCGATTGCGACCAGGACGCGCTCTGGCTCAAGGTCGAGCCGCAGGGGCCCGCCTGCCATACCGGCGAGCGGAGCTGCTTCTTCCGCCGCATCGAGGGCGGCCGACTGGTCCGCGACGCATGAGGGCAGGGGCGGCGGCGCTGGCGGTGCTGCTGCTCGCCGCCTGCTCGGGAAGGGGGCAGGCGCCCGGCAATGCCCAGCAGCCG
>DATLJJ010000318.1:0-2241 GCA_035538975.1 Sphingomonas sp.
CGTGCCGCCCGAGCAGATCGTTCCCGAGCTTCAGCCGGTGAAGCCGCTTCCCGTGGCACCCGACGCGATCCTGGTCGGCGTCCGCTCGGAACTGCTCCAGCGCCGCCCGGACGTGCGCCGCGCCGAGCGTGAGCTCGCCGCCGCCACTGCCGACGTCGGCGTCGCCACCGCCGATCTCTTCCCGCGCTTCTCGCTGTTCGGCAGCCTGGGCCAGCAGGCGCGCGATCCCGCCGACCTGTTCTCGGGCGACAGCACGCGGCTGCAGATCGGGCCCAGCTTCTCGTGGCCGATCTTCTCCTTCGGCCGCATCCGCGCGCAGATCCGCGCCAGCGACGCTCGGGCCCAAGGCGCGGCCGCCCGATATGAGAAGGCCGTAACCGGCGCGCTTTCGGACAGCGAGGCAGCGATCAACCGCTTCCTCAACGCTCGTGCCGCGCTCGCCGAGGCCGAGGCGGCGTTCGCGCGCGAGCAGGCCGGCTTCGCGCTCGCGGGGCAACGCGCCGCGAGGGGAGAGGACGATCGGCTGACGCTCGAGCGCGCCCGCCAGTCGCTCCTTGCCGCGCAGCGTGGCCGGGATCAGGCGCGCGCCGCCAAGGCGCAGGCGGCCGCGGCGCTCTACAAGTCGCTAGGCGGCGGCTGGGCCTAGCCCGCTCACAGCGTCAGCCGGTGCGAGCGTTCGAGCAGCGTCACCACTTCGTCGTCCTCGGTCTGGGTGAAGTCGGCATAATGCGCCCCCACCGCGTAGAAGACCTCGGGCGTGCGCAGGCACACCAGTTCGTCGCATTCCTTGTGCAGATCCGCGATCGTGTCGGCCGGCGCGACGGGCACCGCCAGCACCAGATGCGCCGGCCCCGCCTTGCGGACGCCGCGCAGCGCTGCCTTCACCGTGCCGCCGGTCGCGATTCCGTCGTCGACCACGATCACGGTGCGGCCCGCGGACGGGATGGGATCGCGATCGCCCATATAGGCCTGTCGCCGCCGATCGATCTCGCCGAGCTGACGGCGAAGCTCTTCCTTCACGTAGCCCGGTCCGGCGCCCGCAATGCGCGCGCTTTCCTCGTTGAGCACCACCTGCGGGTCGGCTCCGTCCACCACTGCCCCGATGCCGAATTCCTCGTGCCCCGGCGCGCCCAGCTTGCGGACGAACAGCAGGTCCAGCTCGGCGTCGAGCGCGCGTGCGACCTCATAGGCCACGGGCACGCCGCCGCGCGGAAGCGCAAGGACCAGCGGGTGACGTGCGCGCAAATGGCCGAGCGCATCGGCCAGCCGCCGCCCGGCGTCGGTTCGGTCGCGAAAAGAGGGGCCGTCGAACATCGCTTCCTCACCTTCGTTACGCGAGGAATGGTGCGTCGGCCGGCAATGCCGGCAGCAAAGGCCTGAACGATCGAGCGCGCCGAACGATGCGCGCGCCGCCGTTCTTGTTCAGCGCCGTCGGTTCTTCCGGGCGATCGCGACCAGGATGAGCACGAACGCCGCTAGCCGCACGAGATAGACCCAGCTGCGATACTCGCTGGGGACGCCGCCCAGCGCCAGGATCGTCTGCGCGGTGCCGAGCAGCAGGAAGGCAATGCTGAACGAAAGGAACAGCTCGTCGCGCGTGTCGCGCCAGAAGCGCAGGAAGAAGAGCGCCGCGACCGCAAAGCCCAGCGTGATCGCGCCGGAGAGGAAGGCCAACATCGTCAAGCGCGTTCCTCCATGTCCCAGATGAAGCCGAAGAGCAGGACGCCCACGGCCGCCAGCGACAGCCCCAGCCGCACCAGAGCGAAGTCGATCGAGTCGATGAGCAGCAGGTCGATGATCACGAACAGATTGTTGAGCGCGAGCAGCGCGAAGCAGAGCGAACTCCAGAGCAGCAGCCGCATGCCGTTGCGGCGATAGCTGCGTCCCAGCAGGAGCGCGCAAGCCGAACTGGTGGCGAAGCAGAGCAGATAGACTGCGGCGGGGAAATAGTCGGCCATGCTCAGTCCTTCCGCAGCTTGAACGCGTCGGCGAAGCCGACCACGCCGGGCGCCGGGGCGGGCGCCACGATTATCCGCCGAACCGCGTCAGGCCGGCGCGCGTAGAGCTCCTCGGCTGCGCCGGCGAGCGTGTCGACTTCGCGCGACACCGGCTGATAGCGGACCGTCGCATCTTCCTCGACCAAAACGAGCCCGGCCGCGACCAGCGATTCGACGCTGTGGCTCACCACCAGGTTGCTCGCCCGAAGCGCGCGCACGAGATCATCCTGCGTCCAGGCCTGGT
>DATLJJ010000319.1:0-10900 GCA_035538975.1 Sphingomonas sp.
CGGGAGTGCGCGGCGTGAACCTGTGGACCTCCACCGAGATCGCCGAGGCGACCGGTGGCGAAGCCTCGGCGGATTTCGCAGTCACGGGAGTCACTTTCGACTCGCGCGAAGTTGGCGCGGGCGACCTGTTCCTCGCGCTCAAGGGCGAGACCACCGACGGTCATCGCTTCCTCGATCAGGCCTTCGCGCAGGGCGCGGCAGGCGCCGTGGTTTCCGCCGCTATGCCGCAACCGCATGTTCTGGTCGGCGATACCATGGCCGCGCTCAATGCGCTCGGCACGGCATCGCGCGGGCGCATGCAGGGCAAGGTGATCGGCGTCACCGGATCGGTCGGCAAGACCGGCACCAAGGAGGCGCTGTTCGCCGCTCTCGACCGCATGGAGCCGGGCTCGGCGCACCGTTCGGTCAAGAGCTACAACAATCACACCGGCGTTCCGCTGAGTTTGGCGCGCATGCCGCGTGACGCGCGCTTCGGCGTGTTCGAGATGGGGATGAACCACGCGGGCGAACTCGCGGAGCTTACCCGGCTGGTGCGTCCGCACGTCGCGATGGTCACTACCATTGCGCCCGCGCACATGGGCTTCTTCGAGAGCGAGGAGGCGATCGCCGACGCCAAGGGCGAGATCTTCCGGGGACTCGAACCCGGGGGCACTGCCGTAGTGCCGTTCGACAGCCGGCATCGGGATCGATTGATCGCTGCGGCGCGGCCGCATGCGGCGAGAGTCGTGACCTTCGGCATCGGTCAGGGCGCCGATTACCGCGCGGCGGAGTCGATCCGCACGCGCACGGGCGCGACCTTCGTCACCGCGCGCTTCGGCGATCGCGAGCTGAGCTTCACCATTGCCCAGCCCGGCGCGCACTGGGTTGCGAATGCGATGGGCATTCTCGCCGCCGTGGACGCGGTTGGCGGAGATCTGGAGATGGCGGGCCTCGCGCTTGCGGAGATGGGCGGGCTTGCGGGGCGCGGGGCGCGCTTCCTCACGCAGGTCGGCGAGGGCGAGGCGCTCGTGATCGACGAGAGCTACAACGCCAACCCCGCCTCGATGCGCGCGACGCTGCAGGTGCTGGCGCAGGAGCCCGGGCGCCGCCTTGCGGTGCTGGGCGAGATGCGCGAGCTGGGGGCGCATTCGGACGGCTTCCATGCCGGGCTGGTCGAGCCGATCGAGACCGCCGGCGTCGCGTACGCGATCCTTGTCGGCGAAGCGATGGGGGCGCTCGCGAATGCGCTTGAGGGCAAGGTCGATTTCGTCCATGTGCCCGACGCCGCGACTGCGCGCGAACGGCTCGAAGCCGTGCTGGCGCCGGGCGACGCGGTCCTCGTGAAAGGCTCGAACGGCGTGCGGCTCTCCACGCTTGTGGCGGCGCTGGCGGAAAGGCAGTCATGCTCTATCTGATCGCGGATTATCTGGGGTTCCCCGGAGTCCTGAACCTTATCCGCTATCTGTCCTTCCGCACCGGCGCGGCGGTTGCGACTGCGCTGCTGCTCGGTCTGTTGATGGGACCGAGCTTCATCGGCTGGCTGCGCGTGCGCCAGGGCAAGGGGCAGCCGATCCGTACCGACGGGCCGCAGACGCACCTCGCCAAGCGCGGCACGCCGACCATGGGCGGACTGATGATCCTCAGCTCGCTGATGATCTCGCTGCTGCTGTGGATGGACCTGTCGAACCCGCTGGTCTGGGCATGCATGTTCGTGACCTTCGGTTTCGGGATGATCGGCTTCCTCGACGACTACGACAAGGTTCGCAAGGCCAGCACCGCCGGCGTCTCCGGCCGCGTGCGCCTGCTCGGCGAGTTCGTGATCGCCGGCATCGCCAGCTGGATCATCATCCAGCACAGCGGCACCGAGCTCTATGTTCCTTTCTTCAGCTGGATCCACCCGGACCTCGGCTATTTCTACATCGTCTTCGCCGCCTTCACGATCGTCGCCTTCGGCAACGCCGTGAACCTCACCGACGGGCTCGACGGGCTCGCCTCCATGCCGGTGATCATCGCCAGCCTGGCGTTCATGGTGATCGTATACCTGACCGGCAACGTGCGTTTCGCGACCTATCTCGGCATCCCCCACGTTCCCGGATCGGGCGACCTTGCGATCTTCTGTGGAGCGATGATCGGAGCCGGGCTTGCCTTCCTGTGGTTCAACGCGCCTCCGGCGGCGGTGTTCATGGGCGACACCGGCAGTCTGGCGCTCGGTGGCGCGCTGGGCGCGATCGCCGTCACGGCGCACCACGAGCTGGTGCTGGGCATCGTCGGCGGGCTGTTCGTGGTCGAGGCGCTGAGCGTGATCATCCAGGTCTTCTTCTTCAAGCGAACCGGCAAGCGCGTGTTCCGGATGGCGCCGATCCACCATCATTTCGAGCAGCTCGGCTGGGCCGAGCCGACGGTCGTGATCCGTTTCTGGATCATCGCCTTCGTGCTCGCGCTCGCGGGGCTTTCGACCCTCAAGCTCCGGTGATCACCAGCGAGGCCTGGCGCGGCAAACGCTACGCAGTTCTCGGGCTGGCACGCTCGGGGCTTGCGACCGTCGACGCCTTGCTGGCGTCGGGCGCGGAGGTGGTGGCGTGGGATAGCAAGGACGAAGTTCGGGACGCCCTTTCTCCCTCTGCCGGGAGCGGAGAGCGCTTGTCGCTCGCTGATCCGCTGACCTTGGACCTGACGGGCTTCGCCGGCGTAGTCGTCTCGCCAGGCGTGCCTCTCAACAAGCATCCGATTACGGCCCATGCCGGTGCCTTCGGCGTTCCCGTGATCGGCGACGTCGAGCTCTTCGCGCAGGCCCGTCCCGACCTGCCGTCGCACAAGGTGGTCGGCATCACCGGCACCAACGGCAAGTCGACGACCACTGCGCTGATCGATCACATCTGTCGCACAGCCGGCCTGCCGAGCCTGGCGGGTGGGAACATCGGCCTGCCGATTCTGGGGCGCGATCCGCTGCCCGAAGGCGGCGTCTATGTGCTCGAGCTGTCGAGCTACCAGATCGACCTGACGCAAAGCCTCGACTGCGACGTCGCGGTGCTGCTCAACATCACGCCCGACCACCTCGATCGATACGCGGGGTTCGATGCCTATGCTGCCGCCAAGGCGCGGCTGTTCGGGATGCAGTCGAAGGGGCATGCCGCCGTGATCGGGATCGGCGACACGCCCTCTTACGAGATCGCGGCGCGGCTCGCGCGTGAAGGGCGCAGCGAGGATCTGAGCAAGATCGCTCCGGGCGTCTGCATGGATCAGTCACGCTGGCCCGCGCTGCAGGGACCGCACAACGCGCAGAACGCACTCGCGGCGATCGCGGCCTGCGAAGCTCTCGGTATCGCACCTGATGCGATCGATCGCGGGCTGGAGACTTTCCCCGGCCTGCCGCACCGTATGGAGCGTGTGGCGACGAAGAACGGCGTTCTCTTCGTCAACGACAGCAAGGCGACCAACGCGGATTCCACCGCGCCGGCGCTCTCGGCCTATCCGCGCATCCACTGGATCCTCGGCGGGCTCGCCAAGACGAACGATCTGGACGCCTGCCGCCCGGGTTTCCCCCATGTTGCAAAGGCTTATACCATCGGCGACGCGAGCGAGACGTTCGCCAAGCTGCTGGAGGGCGAAATGTCGGTCGAACGTTCGGGCACGCTCGAGGCCGCAGTGAAGAGCGCCGCCGCCAATGCGCGTCCCGGCGAGACGGTGCTGCTGTCGCCGGCCTGCGCCTCGTTCGACCAGTTCAAGGATTATGAGGCCCGCGGCCAGGCCTTTCGCGATGCCGTGGAGGCGCTCGGATGAGCGACGCGGCCGAAGCCGATGCGGTCGGCCGGGAGGTCAAGCGTCGGGTGAGCAAGCAACTCGGCCGCGCCAACACCTCGCGGGCGGGAATGTGGTTCTGGGAAGTCGACCGCGTGCTGTTGACGCTGGTGCTGGTGCTGATCGGGATCGGGCTGGTGGCGGTGGCCGCGGCCTCGCCTGCGGCGGCGCGGCGCTACTCGGATGCGACGCACGTCGTTCCGGCGATGCACTATTTCTGGCGCCAGCTCGTCTGGGTGTGCGTCTCGCTGCCGGTGCTGATCGCAGTCTCGATGCTGCCGGAAACCGCTGCGCGGCGGCTGTCGCTGGTCGGGGCAGGCGTGTTCCTGTTCCTGCTCGCGTTGGTGCCGCTGGTCGGAGCCGAAGTGAACGGCGCGAGGCGCTGGATCAATCTCGGCATCTCCGATCTGCAACCGTCGGAGTTCCTGAAGCCCTTCTTCATCGTCGCGACCGCCTGGATCCTGTCGTTCCGCGCCAAGGATCCCGAGCTGCCGGTGCTGTTCGTCACCGGCGCGCTGACGGCTGTGGTCGCGGTGCTGCTGATGCTCCAGCCCGATTTCGGCCAGACGATGGTGTTCGGGATCGTGTGGGTGATCCTGCTGATCGTCTCGGGAATCTCGCCGGCGGCGATCGCAGGGCTGGGCGGCACGGCGGTGGCCGGCATCGTCGCAGCCTATTTTTTCTATGACACCGCCCACACGCGCATCAACAACTTCCTCTTCCCCAGCAAGGAAGCCGCACTCGCCGACCGCTACCAGATCGAGACGGCGCACGCGACGCTGACCGGCGGCGGGCTGACGGGCACGGGGCCGGGGAGCGGGCAGATGAAGTTCCGCCTGCCCGAGGCCCATACCGACTATATCTTCTCGGTGATCGGCGAGGAATTCGGACTGCTCGCCTGTGCCGTGATCGTCATGCTCTATGCGGCGATCGTGATCCGCGTCTTCATGAAGCTGCTCGACGAGGAGGATGCCTTTCGCCTGCTCGCGGCGGCCGGCCTCGCGTCGCAGTTCGGCATCCAGGCGCTGATCAACATGGCGGTGAACACCGGAATCGCGCCGTCGAAAGGCATGACCCTGCCGTTCATCAGCTATGGCGGCTCGTCGATGGTGGCGCTTTCGATCGGCTTCGGTCTGCTGCTCGCTTTCACGCGGCGAAACCCGTATCTGAAACGCTCTCCCTATACGGGCCGGTGGAGCAAAGGATGACCGAATCGCGCAGCTACGTCCTGGCAGCCGGGGGCACCGGCGGGCATATGGTGCCCGCGGCGGCGCTCGCGGTGGAGCTGACGCGGCGCGGCCATCATGTCGCGCTGATCAGCGACGACCGCGGCGTGCGCTTCCCCGGGCTGTTCGAAGGCGTCGAGACGCACGTGCTCCCCGCTGGTCGGCTGGGCGGCGGACCGCTGGGCATGGCCAGGGCAGTGGGCAAGATGCTGGCCGGCCGATCGATGGCGCTCAAGCTCTACAAGGCCCGGCGCCCCGCGGCGGTGATCGGCTTCGGCGGCTATCCGGCGCTCCCCGCGCTGCTCGCCGCGTTCCGCGCGGGCATCCCGACGATCGTCCACGAGCAGAACGCCGTGCTCGGCCGCGTCAATCGCTTCGTCGCGGGCAAGGTCGACGCGATCGCCACTTCCTATGAGCACGTCGAGCGGCTCAAGCCCGGCTGGGAGCGCAAGACGCACCTCGTCGGCAATCCCGTGCGCGAGGAAGTGCTGGCGCTGCGCGATCGGCCCTATCCGGTGCTTGACGAGGACGGCATCTTCCGCGTGCTCGTCACGGGCGGCAGCCAGGGCGCATCGGTGCTGAGCCAGGTGGTGCCCGACGGGCTCGCGCTGCTCCCTGTCCACTTCCGCCGCCGCCTGCAGGTGACGCACCAGGCGCGCGTCGAGGACATCGATACAGTCCGCGCCAAATATGCCGCGCACTCGATCCCGGCAGAGATCGCCACCTATCTGGCGGACATGCCCGACCGCCTCGCCTGGGCGCATGTCGTGATCGCGCGGGCAGGGGCCTCCACCATCGCAGAACTGACCGCGGCGGGTCGCCCGGCGATCCTGGTGCCGCTCCCCAGCGCTACCGACGACCACCAGACCGCCAACGCCCGCGAGATCAGCGAAGCGGGCGGCGCGCGCACCATCCCGCAGCGCGCCTTCACGGCGCCCGAGCTCGCCAAGCAGATGCAGAAGCTGGGCCTCGAGACCGAGGGGCTGGCGCTTGCCGCGGCGCGCGCGCGGAGCTGCGGCCGCCCCTATGCCGTCCGCGATCTCGCGGACCTCGTCGAATCGATCAACGCCCCCGCCGCGCCCGTTGGCAAAGCCCGCGCGGCGACGAACCAAGGAAGGCCGGCTTACGCATGAAGGGTGTCGCAACCGACATCGGTACCATCCATTTCGTCGGCATCGGCGGCATTGGCATGTCCGGCATCGCCGAGGTGATGCACAATCTCGGTTACAAGGTGCAGGGGTCCGACGTCGCCGAGGGCTATGTCGTCCAGGGACTGCGCGACCGTGGCATTCCGGTGGCGATCGGCCACAAGCCCGAGAATTTGGGGGACGCCGCGGTGGTGGTCGTGTCGACCGCGATCGTGCGCACCAATCCCGAGGTCGAGGCCGCTTATGAGCGTCGTATCCCCGTGGTGCGCCGCGCCGAGATGCTGGCCGAGCTGATGCGCCTCAAGTCCACCGTCGCGGTGGCGGGAACGCACGGCAAGACCACCACCACCTCGATGGTGGCGGCGCTGCTCGACGCGGGTGGTGTGGACCCGACCGTGATCAACGGCGGTATCATCAACCAGTACGGCTCCAATGCGCGGCTGGGCGACAGCGACTGGATGGTAGTGGAGGCCGACGAGAGCGACGGCAGCTTCCTGCGCCTCGACGGCACGATCGCGGTCGTCACCAACATCGATCCCGAGCATCTCGACCATTATGGCTCGTTCGACCGCGCCAAGGACGCGTACGTCGAGTTCGTCGAGAATGTGCCCTTCTATGGCGCGGCGCTGCTCTGCCTCGATCACCCCGAGGTGCAGGCGATCATCCCGCGCGTGCGCGATCGGCGACTTGTCACTTATGGCTTCGCTGCCAGCGCCGATGTGCGCGGCGTCAACGTGACGCCACACGGCGGCGGCAATCGCTTCGAGGCGATCATCCGCAACCGTGACGGCACGGTGCGCTCGATCGAGAATATCGAACTGCCGATGCCGGGGCGCCACAATGTCCAGAACGCGCTGGCCGCGATCGGCGTAGCGCTGGAGCTCGGTATCCCCGACGCGACGATCCAGCAGGGCTTCGCGCGGTTCGAAGGCGTCAAGCGGCGCTTCACCAAGGTGGGCGAGACCGGCGGCATCACCGTGATCGACGATTACGGCCACCATCCGGTCGAGATCCGCGCCGTGCTCGCCGCCGCGCGCGAGAGCGCGGAGGGCAGGGTGATCGCAGTCGTCCAGCCGCATCGCTATTCGCGCCTCGGCAATCTGATGGACGAGTTCGCCCAGGCCTTCAACGATGCCGACATGGTGTTCGTCACGCCGGTCTATGCCGCGGGCGAGGAGCCGCGCGAGGGCGTGAACGCGGAGGTGCTGGTCGAGAACGTCAAGCGCCGGGGCCATCGCTCGGTCTCCGCGATCGCCGATGCCGAAGCGCTGGCCCGCACGATCGCCGAAGTGGGCCGGCCCGGCGATCTGGTCGTCTGCCTGGGCGCCGGCGACATCACCAAATGGGCGGCCGGTCTCGCGCCGGCGATCGAGGCGGCGCGCGCGGAGGCTGCGGCATGAGCGACTGGTTCTCCAGCGCCCTCGAGATGCAGCGCGAGATCCTGCGCGCCCAGAAGGCGCAGATGGATGCCGCGCAGAAGATGCTCGACGGCGGCCGCGAGCTGATGAAGTTCCAGGAAGCCGGGCAGAAGGCGGCCGAGGCCAATCTCGCGGCGTGGAAGCAATGGGCGAGCCTCTGGGGGTGGAAGTGAGCGTCTGCTACGCGCTGCCTCCGGTTCGCGGAAAGCTGACGCACGGCGCCCCGCTCGCGCCGCTGGTCTGGTTCAAGAGCGGCGGCGCGGCCGAGTGGCTGTTCGAGCCGGCGGACGTCAAGGACCTCAGCGACTTCCTCTACGCACTCGACCCGTCGGTGCCGGTGATGGGGTTGGGGCTGGGTTCGAACATGATCGTGCGCGACGGCGGCGTGCCCGGCGTGGTGGTGCGGCTAGGCAAGGCGTTCGCCACCGTCGAGCAGATCGATGAAACGACGCTCAAATGCGGTGGCGGGGCGTCGGGCATTCTTGTTTCGTCCAAAGCGCGCGACGCGGGGATCACAGGGGTCGAATTCCTGCGATCGATCCCCGGCACGGTCGGCGGGTTCGTGCGGATGAACGGCGGCGCCTATGGCCGCGAGACCAGCGACATACTGGTCGACTGCGAGGTCGTGCTGCGCAGCGGCGAGCGCAAGCTGCTGTCGCGCGACGAACTCGGCTACACCTATCGCCACAGCGAGCTGCCGCGCGGCGCGATCGTCGTGAGCGCCAGCTTTCGCGGAGAGAAGGGCGACCCGGAGGCGATTCAGGCCGAAATGGACCGCATCGCCGCCGCGCGCGAGGAATCGCAGCCGCTACGCTCGAAGACGGGCGGTTCGACCTTCAAGAACCCCGAGGGTCACAAGGCCTGGGCGCTGGTCGACGCGGCGGGCTGCCGGGGCCTCAGGCGCGGGGACGCGCAGGTCTCCGAAAAGCATTGCAACTTCCTGCTCAATCTCGGGAGCGCCACCTCGGCGGACATCGAGGCGCTGGGCGAGGAAGTGCGGGCGAAGGTGAAGGCCCAGTCCGGTGTGGAACTGGAGTGGGAGATTCAGCGCGTGGGAGTGAGTAAATGATCGCGCACGGCGAGCTCAACGATTACGAGCAGTCGATCGTGCGGCATGTGCGCGAGAGCGGCTGCCACATCAACATCGTGAGCGATCCAGATGGGAGCGAGCCCCCGTTCGCATATTCGGTGGGTTTCCCCGAAACCATCGGCCAGCCTGAAGTGATCGTTTTTGGCCTCGGGAGCAGACTGATGGCCAACATGATCAATGAGACCTTGTCGCAGTGCCGCTCCGGGCTTGTCCTGGCGGAGGGCGCGCGGGTCGGGGGCCTCCTGGACGGATTTGACTGCGTCCTTCGCGCGGTGACACCCGAGAACATCATGCCCGATTATTTCAATTCGGCCCTATGGTATCAACGTCGGCGAACCGGCGAGCGTCTGGACGCAGCGTTTCAAATCGTGTGGCCCGGATATCACGACGGGCTCTTTCCCTGGGAGGAAGGGGTCGATCCGAGCGTGCCGGAAAGCCAGCCGGCTCTTTACGAAAAGAGTGTTGTTCATGAGTAAGTTGCACATCGCGGTCCTGATGGGCGGCTGGTCGGCCGAGCGCGACGTTTCGCTGATGTCGGGCAGCGGCGTCGCGGATGCGCTCGAGAGCCTGGGGCACGAGGTCTCGCGGGTCGACATGGGGCATGACGTGGCGGTGCGGCTCGCCGAGCTGAAGCCCGACGTCGTGTTCAACGCGCTCCACGGCACGCCGGGCGAGGACGGCACCGTGCAGGGCATGCTCGACCTGATGGGAATTCCCTACACCCACTCAGGGCTGGTCACGTCGGTGATCGCGATCGACAAGCAGCTCACCAAGCAGGCGCTGGTGCCACATGGCGTGCCGATGCCCGGCGGGCGCATGGTGCGTACCGAAGAACTGCACGAGCGCGATCCGCTGCCGCGTCCCTATGTGCTCAAGCCGGTCAACGAAGGTTCGTCGGTGGGCGTCGCGATCGTCACGGCCGAGGGCAACTACGGCAACCCGATCGCGCGCGACGCCAGGGGGCCGTGGCAGGAATTCGACGAACTGCTCGCCGAGCCCTTCATCCGGGGGCGCGAGCTCACCACGGCGGTGCTGGGCGATACGGCGCTGGGCGTTACCGAGTTGAAGCCCAAGAGCGGCTTCTACGATTACGATGCCAAATATACCGATGGCCTGACGGAGCATGTCTGCCCCGCCGACGTCCCCGAGGAGATCGCCGAGGCCTGCAAGAGCATCGCGCTCGAGGCGCATCGGCTGCTCGGCTGCAAGGGCGCTTCGCGCTCGGATTTCCGCTGGGACGACAGCCAGAGCGTCGAGGGGCTGTTCCTGCTCGAGGTCAACACCCAGCCGGGCATGACTCCGCTCAGCCTGGTGCCCGAGCAGGCGAGGCACATCGGCATGAGCTATGCCGAGCTGGTGCAGAAGATCGTCGACGAAGCGCTCGCCGGAGGGCCCGCTTGAGCCGCAGCCAGCCCAAACGCACGACGACCCGTCGCGGGGCGACGTCGAAGAAGGCACCCGCGCGTCGGCCCAGGCGTCCCGGCCTGATCGAGCGGGCAGTGGCCGCACTGCCGATCAGCCACGAGACCTGGCACCGGATCGTGACCACCACGATCGTGGGCAGCGTCGCGGCCGCAGCGCTGGGCGTTGCCGTATGGGCCGGCGTGCCCGCAATGGCCGGGGTCGCTGCCTCCAATCTGGTCGGCGAGGCGGGCCTCAAGGTCGACGCGATCCAGATCGACGGCATCAAGCGCATGGATCGGATGACGGTCTATGAGCAGGCGCTCGACCAGGATTCGCGTGCGATGCCGCTAGTGGATCTCGCGATGGTGCGCGAGCGGCTGCTCCAGCATCCGTGGGTGAAGGACGCGCGGGTCTCTCGCCAGCTGCCCAACACGCTGCGCATCTACATCGTCGAGCGCGAGCCCGCCGCGATCTGGCAGAACCACGGCCAGCTGATGCTGGTCGATACCACGGGCGTGCCGCTGGAGCCCGTGTCGCGCGAGGCGATGCCCGACCTGCCGCTGCTGATCGGCGAGGGCGCCAATTCGCAGGAAGCGACGCGACGCAAGCTGCTGGAGGCGGCGCCCGCGCTTCGCCCGCTGGTCAAGGCTGCGACGTGGATCGGCAATCGCCGCTGGGATCTGCTGTTCGACACCGGCGAGCGGCTGCAACTGCCCGAGGGCGAGGCCGAGGCGGCCGCGGCTCTCAGGAAGTTCGCCGAGCTGGACAGCAGCCAGCGCCTGCTCGGGCGCGGACATATCGGCTTCGACATGCGGGATCCGGAAAAGCTCGTAGTGC
>DATLJJ010000320.1:0-5063 GCA_035538975.1 Sphingomonas sp.
GGTGATCGCCTCGTTCTCGGGAACGTCCGGGAAGAAGCGTATGCGCTCGGCGAAGATGGGGAAGTCGCGCAGCTCTTCGCCGCTACGGGGAAGCCAGTCGGCGTAGAGAAAATGCACCGCGGGCTTGAGGTCGTCGCTCGATCCGGTGAGGCGTACCACGGCGCACCGCCCCGCCGGGATGCGGCCTTCGGTCACGCCTTGCTCGTTGGGTGCAGGGGCGCGGTCGGTCTCGGCGCAGATGTCCAGACGGAATTGCGCGGGCGGCGTGGTCGCCGGATCGTCGTGGAGCAGGTTGAACGTGCGGCTGCGCGCAGGCGGGAGCCCATGGGCGCGGCGCCAGGCGATGAAGCGGCGGACCGTATCGCCGACTGTGGCGGGATCTCCCCGATGCTGCAGCATTGCGATACGGGTTTCGGGGAAGTCGAGGATGCGCACGTCGGCGTCGGTGAAGGCGGTGGTCATGGGCAGGCTCCTTGCGCGGTCGAGCGGCGCGATCGCCGCTGCCCAGGGCTCCCAATCAGGCGATCGCCGGAATTCGCCCGGCGTCTGGCCCAGCCGAGTCCGGAACGCGCGGGCGAATGCCTCCGAACCGCCATAGCCGCTCGCCAGCGCGACTTCGGTCACCGGCGTGTCGCGAAAGGCAAGGGCGTAGGAGGCGCGTTTGAGCCGCGCGAGCTGGACGTAGCGATGGACAGTGACGCCGGTGAGTTCGGCGAACTGACGATGGAAGTGGAAAGGCGAGAAGGCGGCGACCGCGGCGAGCGTGTCGACATCGAGCACGCCGTCCAGATTCGCGTCGACATGGTCGAGCACGCGCTGGAAGCGGGCGAGATAGCGTCGTTCGGCTTCGGTCGTCACTTGCTGCACCTCCCCGGGCACGTGCAGCCCTACCCGCGGTCGTGCCGGCGTGCCTGACCGATCTTGCGCAGTTCGAATATCCTGCCCCTTACGGGGGAGGATGCCGATCACAGAATCTCGCGCACCTTCTCGGGCGGGCGGCCCAGGCGGACGCCCTTTTCGGTCTCGACCAGCGGACGTTCGATCAGGATCGGATCGGCGACCATAGCGTCGAGGATCGCATCGTCCGGGGCGTCCTTGAGCGCCTTGGCGCCGTCCTCGCCCTTGCGCAGCCCCTCGCGCGGGCTGATGCCGGCGGCGGCATAGAGCGCCGCGAGCCGATCGCGCGAGGGCGGAGTCCTTAGGTATTCGACGATCTCGACTTCCAGGCCCGGCGTCTCCTGCAGGATCGCCAGCGTCTCGCGCGACTTGGAGCAGCGCGGGTTGTGCCAGATCGTCGCCTTCACTGCGTGTCCGCCTGCTTCGCCAGCCACTCCTCGAGCCACTTGATCGTATAGTTGCCCGACTGGAAATCGGGGTTGCCCAGCAGCGCCTGGTGGAGCGGGATGGTGGTCTTGACGCCCTCGACCACGAACTCCTCGAGCGCGCGCTTGAGGCGCATGATGCAGCCTTCGCGCGTGCGGCCGTAGACGATCAGCTTGGCGATCATCGAGTCGTAATAGGGCGGGATCTTGTAGCCCGAGTAGATGCCGCTATCGACGCGCACGTGCATGCCGCCCGGCGCGTGGAAGTGCGTGATCTTGCCCGGCGAGGGCGCGAAGGTGCGCGGATCCTCGGCGTTGATGCGGCACTCGATCGCATGGCCGCGGAACTCGATGTCTTCCTGGCGCACCGACAGCGGGTGCCCTTCGGCGACGCGGATCTGCTCGCGGACAAGGTCGACGCCGGTGATCATCTCGGTCACCGGATGCTCGACCTGCAGGCGCGTGTTCATCTCGATGAAGTAGAACTCGCCGTCTTCCCACAGGAACTCGATCGTGCCCGCACCGCGGTAGCCCATGTCGGCCATCGCCCTGGCGACGATGCCGCCCATGCGCTCGCGCTCCTCGGGCGTGATCACCGGCGAGAGCGCTTCCTCGAGCACCTTCTGGTGGCGGCGCTGGAGCGAGCAGTCGCGCTCGCCGAGATGGATCGCGTTGCCCTCGCCGTCGCCGAACACCTGGAATTCGATGTGGCGCGGATTGCCGAGATACTTCTCCATGTAGACGGTGGCGTCGCCGAAGGCCGCCTTCGCCTCGCTGCCCGCCTGCTGCATCAGCGTCTCGAGCTGGCTCTCGTCGGGGACGACCTTCATGCCGCGCCCTCCGCCGCCCGAGGCGGCCTTGATCAGCACCGGATAGCCGATCTCGGCGGCAAGGCGCTTGGCCTCTGCAACGTCGCTGATCGCGCCGTCCGAGCCAGGGACGAGCGGCAGGCCGAGCGCGCCCGCGGTGCGCTTCGCCTCCACCTTGTCGCCCATGGTGCGGATATGCTCGGGCTTGGGCCCGACGAAGACTATGCCGTGCGCCTCGACGATCTCGGCGAACTGGGCGTTCTCCGAGAGGAAGCCGTAGCCCGGATGGATCGCGTCGGCGCCCGAGATCTCGGCGGCCGAGATGATGTTCGGGATGTTCAGATAGCTTTCGCCGGCGGGCGGCGGGCCGATGCAGATCGCCTCGTCCGCCAGGCGGACGTGCATCGCGTCGCTATCGGCGGTGGAGTGCACCGCCACCGTCTTGATCCCCATCTCGTGGCACGCGCGGTGGATGCGCAGCGCGATCTCGCCGCGGTTGGCGATCAGGAGCTTCTTGATCTCGGGCATGGGGCGGCCGTTACTCGACCACGACCAGCGGCTGGTCGAATTCCACCGGCTGGCCGTTCTCGACCAGGATCGCGGCGACCGTGCCGGCGGCAGGCGCGTGGATCGGGTTCATCACCTTCATCGCCTCGATGATCAGCAGCGTGTCGCCCGCGACGACCTTCTGACCGACCGCGACGAAGGGCTTCGCCTCGGGGTTGGGCGAGAGATAGGCAGTGCCGACCATCGGCGACTTGACGGCGTTCTTCGCGGCGGCCGCTACGGGCGCCTCGGCCGGCGCAGCGACGGGCGCGGCCGGAGCCGGGGCTGCAGCCGCAGGCGCCATATGCACGGCTGCCGGCGCGGCGGTCACGGTGCGCGCGACGCGGACGCGGCGCTCGCCGTCCTCCACTTCGATTTCGGTGAGCTGGGTGTCGTCGAGCACTGCGGCGAGCTGGCGGACCAGCTCGATATCCACGTGCATCGCACCCGCGTTGTTCTTTTCTTCGGCCACACGACCCTCTGTTCGATGAAAGCGCGCCCTCTGTCAGAAGCGCGCCGCGGCTTCAAGCGCAAGCATGTAGGAAAGCGCCCCGAACCCGGCCACGGTTCCGCGCGCGGCGCGGCCGACGAAGCTCGTGTGCCGGAAGGGCTCACGGGCATGCGGGTTCGAGAGATGGACCTCGATCACCGGCGTCGTGATGCTCTTCACGGCATCGTGCAACGCGACTGAGGTATGCGTGTACCCGCCCGGATTGAGGATGACCGCCTTGGCGCCCCGGGCCTGCGCCTCGTGCAGCCAGTCGATGAGGTGCCCCTCATGGTTCGACTGGCGCATGTCGATCACCAGATCGAGGTCGCGGGCGCGATCCTCGAGCTGCCCCGCGATGTCGTCCAGCGTGTCATGGCCGTAGATCTCCGGCTCGCGCAGCCCCAGCAGATTGAGGTTGGGACCGTTGAGGACGTAGATCGTGTCGGCCAAGGATCAGCCTTTCGGTTGCGGGTCTAGCTCGCGCTTCCCTATATGACCCCGCGTCCCCGATCAAACTCCAAGGCAGTTCCATGCATACCGACGGCACCGTCACCATCCGCGTCAATGGCGAGCACAAGCGGGTTACCGCCGGGCTCACGATCCGGCAGCTCGCCGAGGAACTGGGGCTGGTGCCCGAGAAGATCGCCGTCGAGCGCAACCTCGAAGTGGTGCCGCGCTCGACGCTGGGCGAGGTCATCGTGGACGACGGCGACGAGCTGGAGATCGTCCATTTCGTCGGCGGTGGCGATCACGGGCTTGCCGTCGACGAGGACACGTGGAGCGTGGCGGGCAAGACCTTTCGCTCGCGGCTGATCGTCGGCACCGGCAAGTACAAGGATTTCGCGCAGAACGCCGCGGCGGTCGAGGCATCGGGCGCCGAGATCGTCACCGTCGCGGTGCGCCGCGTGAACGTGAGCGACCCCAAGGCGCCGATGCTCACCGATTACATCGACCCCAAGAAGATCACCTATCTGCCCAACACTGCGGGCTGCTTCGACGCCGAGAGCGCGATCCGCACGCTGCGGCTGGCGCGCGAGGCGGGGGGCTGGGAGCTGGTGAAGTTGGAAGTGCTGGGCGAGGCGCGCACGCTCTATCCCGACATGGTCGAGACGCTGCGCGCGACCGAGATCCTCGCCAACGAAGGCTTCAAGCCGATGGTCTATTGCGTCGACGATCCGATCGCCGCCAAGCGGCTCGAGGATGCCGGCGCAGTGGCGATCATGCCGTTGGGCGCGCCGATCGGATCTGGGCTGGGCATCCAGAACCTCGTCACGATCCGGCTGATCGTCGAGGGCGCGAAGGTGCCCGTGCTCGTCGATGCGGGTGTCGGTACGGCGAGCGATGCAGCGGTGGCGATGGAGCTGGGCTGCGACGGCGTGCTGATGAACACCGCGATCGCCGAGGCCAAGGACCCGATCATGATGGCCGCGGCGATGAAGGGTGCGGTCGAAAGCGGCCGGCTGGCCTATCGCGCCGGGCGGATGGGCAAGCGGCGCTATGCCGATCCGTCGAGCCCGCTGGCCGGATTGATCTGAGCTCGTCCTGCAATCCTCTCCCTGGCGGGGGAGGATCAGGGCGAGCTCACGGTTTGCGCAGCAGCCAGATGTCGCGGCCGCCGCAGTTGGGGTCCTTCGCGGTGAAGGCGATCTCGGCCAGCCCCAGCGTGTCGAACAGCAGGCGGTAACCGTCGGGATCGAGGCTGGCGTGGTAATGGTCGCGGTGGAGGCGTTCGCCGTCGGCGGGTTCGGTGTTGAACAGCAGCACGCCGCCGGGTTCGAGCCAGAACGCAATACGCTCCAGCATGTCGCCCTGGTCGCTCTGGTGGAGGTGGAAAAAGCTGTCCCAGGCGATCACGCCGTGGAATTTGCCATCGGGTCCCACCCGGCGCATGTCCGC